>USBC01000103.1 GCA_900552845.1 uncultured Oscillospiraceae bacterium
ACCAAGCGGCTCGGTGCTCTCCGTGAGCTCCTCCGGCTTTGTCTCCAGCACCTGCTGCCACCCAAAGTATTTCCCCGCCGCCAGTACAGTGGCGGTCAGCAGCACCACGGCAGCCGCCAGTGGCAGCACCCACCGCAGCCACAGCACCTTTTTCCCCGTCGGGGCGGTACTCGCTTCCTCTATCATCTCCGTTGGGGCTTCTCCCAACAGTACCCACAGGTCCTCCCGCTTCATAGCGTGATCTCCTCCTTTTCCAGCTCACTTCGCAGGTCGCGCCGCAGCCGCTCCAGTATGCTTTTTGCCCGCTGCGGGGAAAGCCCGCAGTGTGCGGCAGCCGTTTTCACCGGCTCCGCCCACCAGTACCGCCGCAGGAACAATATCCTTTCCTGCGCCTCCAGCCCCTGCAAAAAGCGCTCTATTGCTGCCTTTGCCGCCGCGCGCTCCCAGCTTTGCTCCGGCGTTTCGCGGTCGGGCAGCATTTCGCCCAGCTCTTCCCAGATCAGCGTCATTTCTCCGCCGCCCCGTTTCAAGCGGTTCTGTTTTTGCAGCCGGTTCAGCGCCAAATTGCGGGTAATGCGTCCCAGATAAGCCGCCAAACTCCTCGGCTCCTCCGGCGGGATACTGTTCCATGCACGGTGCCATGTATCGTTCACACATTCCTCCGCGTCCTGCCTGTTCCGCAGGATATTTCGGGCGATGGCGCCGCACAAGGCGCCGTACTGCCGCTCGGTCTCGGTAATGGCTTGCTCGCTTCGCTTTTGGTAGAGCCGCAGAATCTCCTCGTCCCGCATCATACCTGCCTCCCTTCGTTTCAATTGAAGCACTTCACCCTTATTGACCGCGTTTTCTCTCCGTTTGCCGGTCTGAATGATAAAAAAAGCCCGCCATATCGCAGGCAGGCTTCCAAATCGTTCAATAAAATTTCAGTAAATTGATGTAGTGCTCCGGCAGCACGATGCCTTCGACGGTCTGTACCTTCATACCGTCGCGAAACACCAACAGGGTGGGCAGACTTTTTACCTGAAAACGCTCGCCCAGCGCAATATCGTCCGTTACATTGATGCGGCATATCTTTACATCATAGTCTGCTGCCGCTGCCAAAAACTTTTCGTATGCCGGCTCCATCGCCGCCGCAAAGGGGCTGAAACCCGCCGTAAAATACAGATAGGTCTTGCCTTCCCGAGTCATACTGTCCACATTTTTGCTGTCAATGCTTACTATTTGCATAGCAAATCACTTCCTTTTTCAATTCCTGCCAATATTTTAGCACGATTCTCTCAAAAAGGAAACCTTTTTACCGTTAATTATACCCATTTACTTGCTTTTTTCCCACAAAGAATGTAACATAGAACTACAAAGAAAACTTCTATCAGGAGGGTATCACATGGGCAAATTTGTAATGAAAGAAACCAAAAACGGCGTTAAGTTCGACCTGAAGGCCGGCAACGGCGAGGTCATCGCCACTTCCGAAGTTTATTCCGGCGATGCCGCCTGCAAAAAGGGTATCGAAAGCGTGCGCAAGAACGCCGTGGAAGCCAAGCTGGAGGATCAGACCGTTGAGGGCTTCGAGACCGTCACCAACCCCAAATTTGAGGTTTATACCGATAAGTCAGGCGAGTTCAGCTTCCGCCTGAAAGCCCGCAACGGCGAGATCATTGCCACCAGCGAAGGCTACAAAGCAAAGGCAAGCTGCATGAACGGCATCGAAAGCGTCCGCAAGAATGCCCCTGACGCCCCCGTTGTTGCCGAATAATTTTTTCGCTATAGAAGCGACCCCGCCGCAGGGGTCGCTTTTCCTTTTCTTCGCAGGCTCCGGTGGGACACCCATTCGCCCGCAGGGCAAGCCGCCTGCGGCGGCTTCGGCGCCGCTTGGCGCCGCCGGCAACCGCCCAGCCGGAGCACCCAGCCGGCGGCACTCCCCCCGTACAGACCCGCCATACCAAAAAAGCGGCCCCTGCGGAGTCGCTTTTTCTGCTATTATTCGCGGTTAAACTCGGCGAGCTGCAGACCCTCGTTGCGCTCCAGCGCCCACTGGATATTCCACTCGCTTGCAAAGAGCAGCAGGTTGTTGCCCTTTAGATCCTGCACCCACTTGGTATCGCTGGTCAGCGTCATCGCCTTGGGGTCAGCATCGCGGCTTGCGATCCACCGGATATACCCGTAAGGCAGATCGCTGCGGCGGATCTCCACCCCGTATTCATTTTTCAGCCGATATTCCAGCACCTCAAACTGCAAAACGCCTACCACACCCACGATCACACGCTCCATGCCGCCGCCCGGCTCGGTGAAGATCTGAATGGCACCCTCCTGCGCAATCTGAGTCATGCCCTTAACAAATTGCTTGCGCTTCAGGGTATCCACCTGCTCTATTGCCGCAAAATGCTCCGGCGCAAAGGTGGGAATTCCCTCGAACTGCACCTTCATTTTTGGATCGCATACCGTATCGCCGATGGAGAATATGCCGGGGTCGAATACACCGATGATGTCGCCGGCATACGCCTCCTCGATGATCTCGCGGTTCTCCGCCATCATCTGCTGGGGCTGCGCCAGCTTGATGCGCTTGCCCTCCTGCACATGCAGGTACTCGGTATCCTTCTGGAATTTACCGGAGCAGATCCGCATAAATGCAATACGGTCGCGGTGATTTTTATTCATATTCGCCTGAATTTTGAACACAAAGGCGGAAAAGCCCTCGTCAAAGGGATCCACCACCCCATCGGCGGTCTTGCGCGGCAACGGGGGCGTCGTCATCTTCAGGAAGTTTTCCAAAAAGGTCTCCACGCCGAAGTTGGTCAGCGCCGAGCCGAAGAATACAGGGCTCAGCTTGCCGTGCCGTACCTTTTCCAAATCAAATTCGTAGCTTGCGCCGTCCAAAAGCTCGATGTCGTCCACCAATGCCTGCCGCTGATACGGTCCCAGCAGCTCATCCAGCCGTGCGGTATCGGTAATATCGCATTCGATAGTCGCCAGCTTGTTCTGCCCGTTGTGGAACTCGTTAAAGGCAAGGATCTCCCGCCGGTCGCGGTCAAATACACCCTTAAAATCCACACCGCAGCCGATGGGCCAGTTCACCGGATAGGTGCCGATGCCGAATTCCTTTTCCAGCTCCTCCAGAAGATCGAAGGGGTTGCGCGCCTCGCGATCCAGCTTATTGATAAAGGTAAAGATGGGAATATCCCGCATGGCGCACACCTTAAAGAGCTTACGGGTCTGCGGCTCGATGCCCTTGGCGGCGTCAATGACCATCACGGCACTATCCGCCGCCATCAGGGTGCGGTAGGTGTCCTCGCTGAAGTCCTGATGTCCGGGGGTATCCAAAATGTTGATGCAGTACCCCTGATATTCAAACTGCATCACCGAGCTGGTGACCGAAATACCGCGCTGCTTCTCGATCTCCATCCAGTCGGAGACCGCATGACGCGCGGTTTTTTTACCCTTCACCGAGCCAGCCAACTGGATCGCCCCGCCGTACAGCAGGAACTTTTCGGTCAGCGTGGTCTTACCGGCATCGGGGTGGGAGATAATGGCGAATGTCCTCCGCCGACTGATTTCCTCTTTGAGTGTCGCCACAGTGTTTCGTCCTTCCTTTGGCAGTTATTTTCCGCCGCACTTCCTTTGCGGCACAAATCATAGACATTTATTTTACCACAGTCCCTTTACTATTACAAGAAAAATACCGCCCTTTTCGCACCCGTTTCCTATACAAAATAGTAGTTCACGTCCCACGCCGGCAGGCAGGGGTAGTGCCGCAGATACACCTTGTACTCCGGCTGAATGGCAAGCACCTCCAGCGGCAGCCGCCATAGATCCTCGCTGCGGTGGTACGCCGCCAGCAGCAGCTTGGGGCGATACCGCCGCAGGGTCTTCGCCATGCCTGTGATCGCCTCCGCTTCCATTCCCTCTACGTCCATGTTAATGAGGCTCACCGACTGCCCGCACAGAATGTTATCCACACTGTCCAGCTCGGTCATGGCACCGTCCTCCGCCAGATGGGAGCCGCGTCCCGCGCCGCCGGCAAAGGGCTGCCGTGCATAGTGGCTGTACGCCCCCAGCCGGTACAAAATACAATCATGCAGCGCCGCAGTGTTCTTTTCCAGCCTGGCAAAGGTCTCGGAGTCCGGCTCCAGCGCCGTGATGCGCCGCCACGCCCCCGCATACCTGATAAATTCCATAATGGTGTCGCCGGTATAGGCGCCCAGATCCATGTAATGCTCCTCGGCGCTCGGCTTTAAAATATTCTCCCACACTTCCCGGGGATTACTTTCGCAGGCACGCAGCAGCCGGATCTCGCCGCTTAATTTGTATTCTACCACATTTTGCAGCACCTTACGGGACCAGTCATCTGCCAACAGTTGATACACCTGCTCCAGCTCTTCTCGGTGGACTTTTGCGTATTCACGGGTGAACAGCGTCTCCCCCGCCACCGGCACATCAGGGGCGTACAGCTCCTGCTCTCCCGCCAAACGTTCTATCTCTGCCATGACCTCCGCTCGGTGGGTGCCAAAGCACACCAGCACCACCATCTCGCCGTATCTCTCTTTTGCGGTTCGGTAGTCGGTGACTGGGTAGCCCGCAAACTGCTGCCCGCGGGTAAAGCCCTCGCTGGCAAAGACCCCCGCTATGGGGATCTCCCGCCGCCGCAGCTCCGTCAGGATCTTCTCCGCCCCGTCCCCCATTCCGTACAGCAGGATCGGTTTTTTGGTCGCTTTCAGTTTCTCCCACATCGGCTTTTCTTTTTCCTCCCTGCAAGCTTCGGGTCTATAGGGGTCGCATGTGCGCATGCGCACGACGCGCTCGCTTCGCTCGCGCGCTCCCGCGCCCTGCGGGCGCAGGAGCGACCCCCTTCCCTCTTTCGGGCTTTTTCTGCTATTTTACCACACTCTCCCGTTCTCCGCCACCCCGCCGTTCACAAAAAATTTGCAATTAGATTTATATAAATCGCTTGACAAAATTCATATTGTTGCTTACAATATATTCGAAAGCTGAAAAAGGAGGCGAAGTAACACCCATGAAAAAAACTGTCTACTCTCTCGTCTTATCGGAAGATGTGGTGCGGGAGATCGACAAGCTGGCGACCCGTCGCGGCACCAACCGCAGCAACATGGTCAACCAGATTCTGGCGGAATACACCAGTCTCATCACGCCGGAAAAGCGCATGAGTCACCTTCTTTCGGAGGTGCGCCGCCATTTTGAGGAGGCAGCCGGCTTTCAGCTTCCGGAGGGCAGCTCCGCCGGTATGATGAACCTGCGAACCGCCCTGCAATACAAGTACAATCCCACCGTCCGCTACAGTCTGGAGCTTTCGCGCGATAGCCAGTCCATCGGCACGCTTCGGGTCTCGCTGCGGACACAGAATACACGGCTCATTTTGGCAATGGTCAACTTTTACAGCCTGTGGGACGCCGTCGAAAGCCGGCTCCTCGGGCAGCAGCAAAGCTACATCGACGGGGAACGCTACCTGAGGGTGCTGATGCTGCAATCCCCCGCCCCGCAGGGGCTGCTGCTGGGCAGCGAAGCGCTGGGCGAGCGGATCGCTGATTACATTGTCACCTTTGACACCGCATTGAAGCTTTATTTTTCCCAAACGGAGCCGGAGGATCGCCAGATGCGTTCAGCGGTCGAGCGGCTTTATCTTGACTATCTGGGGCGGCAGAATATCGCCGTATAACCCGCCCGAATCAACGGCAAGGAGGATTAGCTTATGAACCTCAACCAATTCACCCAAAAAAGCATAGAAGCCGTACAGAATGCCCAGCAGATGGCAAGCAGTCGGCACAACCAGCAGATTGAGCAGGAACACCTGCTGCTTTCACTGTTGGAGCAGAAGGAGGGGCTCATTGCCCAGCTGATGCAAAAAGTCGGCATTGACCCTGCCGCCCTGCGGCAGCGGCTGACCGCTGCGGTGGAGCGTCTGCCGCAGGTTTCCGGCAGCGCTGCAGGGCAGATGTATCTCTCCCGTGATCTGGAACAGGCGCTCAACGAAGCCGAGCGCATTGCAAAGGAAATGCGGGACGAATACACCTCGGTGGAGCACCTGATGCTGGGGCTTTTTGAAAAGCCCGACGATACCCTGAAAGCCCTGTTCCGCGAGCTGGGGCTGACCAAGGAGAAATTCCTTGCGGCACTGCGGGAGGTGCGCGGCAACCGCGCCGTCACCACCGATACCCCGGAGGAGACCTACGATGTGCTGAAAAAGTACGGTCGTGACCTCACCGAGGCTGCCCGCAGTCAGAAGCTCGACCCTGTCATCGGCAGGGACGAGGAGATCCGCAATGTCATTCGGATCCTTTCCCGCAAAACCAAAAACAACCCCTGCCTCATCGGTGAGCCGGGCGTTGGTAAAACCGCCATTGCCGAAGGGCTGGCGCTGCGTATTGTTGCCGGTGATGTGCCGGAAAACCTGAAGGAGAAAACGCTGTTCTCTCTTGATATGGGCGCTTTGGTTGCAGGCGCCAAGTTCCGCGGCGAGTTTGAGGAGCGCCTCAAATCCGTCCTGACCGAGGTGCAGCAAAGCGAGGGCAAGATCATTCTGTTCATTGATGAGCTGCATACCATTGTCGGCGCCGGCAAGACTGACGGCGCCATGGAAGCCGGTAATCTGTTAAAGCCGATGCTTTCGCGCGGT
>USBC01000104.1 GCA_900552845.1 uncultured Oscillospiraceae bacterium
GGATATCCGCTTTGCCGTGCTGCCGATGGCGCTGGGGCTTATCCCGCTGCTGCTGATCCGTTGGCGGCTGAACCTGCTGACGCTGGGCGAGGAGGAGGCGCGTGCCCTTGGTATTAATACCGCCCTGCTGCGGCTTATCATTGTTGTCTGCTCGACGCTGATTACTGCCGCCGCCGTTTCGGTCAGCGGTCTCATTGGTTGGGTCGGGCTGGTCATTCCTCACCTGTGCCGCCGGTATATCGGTAATGACTACCGCAAGCTGCTGCCCGCTTCGATGCTGTTCGGGGCGACCTTCCTGCTGCTGGTGGATAACATCAGCCGGAACCTTTTGGCGGTGGAGATCCCGATTGGAATTCTGACTGCCTTTATCGGTGCGCCGTTCTTTATCTACCTGATGCACCAGAAAGGAGGCGGCGCATGAGCTATCCCGCAATAGAAGCCAAGGAAGTACGCTTCTCCTACGGAAAAAATGAAATTCTGCACGGAGTGGATTTTGCCGCCGAGCGGGGACAGCTGATTGCCGTGCTGGGCCCCAACGGTGCGGGAAAAAGCACGCTGTTCCGCTGCCTGCTGGGGCTGTATGGCAGCTACCGCGGCAGCATAACCATAGATGGGCGGGAGGTAAAGACCCTGCAGCCGCGGGAGATCGCAGCGAAGGTTGCCTATATCCCGCAGACGCATACCCCGACCTTTCACTACACGGTGCTGGAGATGGTGCTGATGGGCACCACCCACCGGGTGCGGGGACTGCAAAGCCCCGGTGAAAAGGAGCTTGCCATCGCGCGCGGCGCATTGGCGCAGGTGGGCATAGCCGACATGGAGAGACGCAGCTATGGCAGGCTTTCCGGCGGCGAGCAGCAGCTTGTGCTGATTGCACGGGCGTTGGCGCAGCAGACCGAGCTGCTGATTATGGACGAGCCGACCAGCAGCCTGGACTACGGCAACCAGCTGCGGGTGATGCAGCGGGTGAAGGGGCTGGCGCAGCAGGGGTATACCATTCTGCTTTCCAGCCACAACCCGCAGCAGGCGCTGCTGTTTGCCGACCGCATTCTGGCGCTGCATGAGGGCGTGATTTGCGCCGACGGTACACCGGAGGAGGTCATTACCGCAGAGCTGCTGGAGATGCTGTACGGCATCAAGACCCGCCTGACGGTCTCTGAGGAGGGACGGCTGATCGTCCCCTTGCTGAAGGAGGGAGACTGATGTTCCTGTGGAATGAGGATATGATCCGCTTTTTGCGGGACGCGAGCGAGCAAAGCGACTACCACCGCCTGCTGGCGGGATACCTTGCCGAGCGGCTGCCCGAAAATGCCCATGTGTGTGACGCCGGTTGCGGACTGGGTTATCTCAGCCTGCGGCTTGCCCCTTACTGCCGGCAGGTAACGGCAGCTGATGTGAGTACCGACGCGCTGGCGGTGCTGCGGGAAAACTGCAAAAAAGAAGGCATCGCCAATATTGAAACACGCTGCGGCGAGATTGAACAGCTTGCACCGGAGACCCCGTATGATGCGATGGTTTTCTGTTTCTTCGGTACCGGAAATGAAGCCCTGCGCATTGCAAAGGCGCAATGCCGCGGCCCGGTCGTCATCATTAAAAAGGCGTGGAACGAGCATCGCTTCTCTATCGGGAAGCAGAAAATGGGCCACGAACGCTATGCGGATACGCTGGCGCTGCTGAAGGAATATGGAATCCCCCACCAAGGTGAGACGCTGGCGCTGGAGATGGGACAGCCCTTCCGGAGTATTGCGGACGCCTGCCGCTTCTTTGAAATCTATAATAAAAGCGGCGAAGCCGTGACCGAGGAGGCAGTGTGCGCCCGTTTGGAAGCTACAGGGGACGACAACTTCCCGTGGTACCTGCCGCAGCCCAAGGAAATGGGCATTATACTGTTGGACAGCAGGAATATTCCTGAGCTATAAATGATCCAAAATTGACCCGAAATGTAAAAGGAGACACGAACCATGAAAAAGATGTTGAGCATTCTGCTGGCAGTCATGATGATTGCCATGCTGGCGCTGACCGGCTGCGGACAGGAGAACCCTGCCCCGACCCCCGATCCCGAGCCCACGACCCGTACCTTTACCGACTCGCTGGGTCGTGAGGTCACCCTGCCTGCGAATCTTTCCAAGATCGCCATTTCCGGCCCTCTGGCGCAGATCGTTGTTTTTGCCATTGCTCCCGAAATGATGGTGGGCATTGCTAACGACTGGGCAGCGGAAGCCAAGGGACTGATCCCCGATGAGTACTACAACCTGCCTAAGCTGGGGCAGCTGTACGGCGGCAAGGGCGAACTGAACCTGGAGACCCTGCTGCAATCCGGCGCCGAGGTGGTTATTGACGTGGGCGAGCAGAAGGGCAGCATGGTTGATGACCTGAATGCCCTGCAGGAGCAGACCGGTATCCCCTTTGTTCATATTGACTGCTACACCGGCAGCATGGGCGACACCTACCGCGCGCTGGGTACCCTGCTGGGCAAGGAGACCGAGGGCAACGCACTGGGTGAATATTGCGACAAGGTTTATAGCCGCACCAATGAGATTGCAAACAGCGTAGAGAAGGTAAACCTGCTGTACTGCCTGGGTGACAAGGGCGAGAATGTCATTGCCAAGGGCAGCTACCATGCCGAGGTTATCGACCTGCTCTCCAACAATCTGGCTGTCGTAGAGTCTCCTTCCTCCAAGGGCACCGGCAATGAGGTGGATATGGAGCAGATCCTTGCCTGGAATCCTGATGTTATTCTGTTTGCGCCCGGCAGCATATATGCCACCGTTGGCGAGGACACCGCCTGGAAGAACGTCACCGCCATCAGAGAGGGGCGTTACTATGAAGTCCCCAACGGCCCCTACAACTGGATGGGCTTCCCCCCCAGCGTGCAGCGTATGCTGGGTATGATGTGGCTGGCGGAGCTGCTGTACCCCGAGGCTGCCGGCTATGATCTGCAGGCTGAGATCACTGAGTACTTCAAGCTGTTCTATCACACCGACCTGACCGCGGACGCCTACAATGCTCTGGTCGCCAATTCCATCGGCGTACTGAACGCCAAAGCCGCCGCGTAACCGCAGTTTTTCCGAAATGTCCGGTCATTTTGCGATGACCGGACATTTTTTCGGGCTGAAAACCGAATGACGGTTCGGCATTTACAAACGAACCATCTTGTATCTGCTGAAAAAAGGCGCTATAATAAAACATAGGCATTATTCTTTTGCAAACCAAACGAGGAGGAACAGGACATGATGCAGGAGGCAGGCGGACGGGTACAATCCATAGAAAAGGCGGTAAAGATCCTTGAAATCCTTGCTGAGACGGGCGCACCGATGCCGCTGCGGGAGATTGCAAGGCGTACCAACCTACCCAAAAGCACCCTGCATGGCATCATTTCCACGCTGCGCCAGACCGGTCTGGTGGAGCAATCCGCCGAGGACGGCTGCTACGGGCTGGGGCTGCATCTGTTTGAACTGGGCTGCTCTGCCAGCGGCAGCCGGGACATCACCGCTGTGAGCCGCCCCTTTTTGCAGAGCCTTGCCACCCGTGCGGGTGAGACGGCGTTTCTTGCCGCACTGGACGGCACCGATGCCCTGCTGCTGGAGGTCACGGAGGCGCCCAATCCGCTGCGCGTCGCGCTGGGTCCCGGTACCCGTCTGCCGCTGCACTGTACGGCGCAGGGGAAAGTATTTCTGGCTTGGAATGAAAACCTGATGCGGCAGGTGATCCGATTACAGCCGGTTGCCTATACGCCGCACACCCATGTCACTGCCGAACAGCTGCAAGCCGACGCTGTCGCTACCCGCGAACGGGGCTATGCAGTAGAGGACGGTGAGCACCGCATCGGGCTGCGCGCCCTTGCCGCACCGATCCCCGACGCAGACGGGCTGGTGCGCTATGCCATTGGTGTGGTGGGTATGTTCCGGCGGGTACAATCGGAGGAATTTACCACAGCCGCCCATTTGACGCTGGAGGCCTCCCGTGCCATTGCCGCCGCTTTGCAGCGGAGACCGTAGTGGAATAAGCGAAACAACTTGAGCCGTCCCGATGGGGGACGGCTTTTTTGTGAGGGGCAGGCAGCTGCCCCGCATATGCGCCCGCAGGGCAAGCCGCCTGCGGCGGCTTCGGCGCGAAGCGCCGGCTCCGGCGAAGCCGGAGCGCCCTGCGGGCGTTGTGCCACTGCAGGCTAAAAAAGACGCGCTCTGCCGATTGGCAGAGCGCATGGCTTTTGCTTCGTATTATGGCTGCGGCTTTTGTTCCAATGCCGCAAGTGCATCGGAAATGGTTTTTTCGTTTGCCTCCATGCCGTATTTATCGACCTCGGCACGGCTGCGGGGGCCGTGGGTCAGGCAGCCCGCCCCGCCGATACAGCCGCCGGTACACGCCATTCCCTCGATAAAATTGGCGTCCAACAGGTTTTTACTCTTTTTAAGCAGGGCGATGCGGCACTGCTCGATACCGTCGCAGGAAGCGGCTTTCAGCTCGAAATCGGTGTTACCATGCTCCTTAATGCCCTGCTCAACTGCTTCCGCCAAGCCGCCGCAGCGGGCAAAAATACGTCCGAAGTAGGAGGCTTCGTCCAGCACGCTTTCCTCCAGTGCGGTAATATCAATCTCGCGGCTGTCAAAGAGCGCCTGCAGCTCCTCAAAGGTTATGGCAGCATCCACATAGGGACGCACCTCCGGTTTTTGTGCTTCACCTTTTTTGGCGGTACATGGACCGATGAACACCACCCGCGATGCTTCGTCCTTCTCCTTGAGGTAGCGGGCGATGGTTGCCATAGGGGAAAGATTGTGAGAAATATAGGGTTTCATTTCCGGAAAAGCCTTTTCGATATAGCTGACAAAGCCGGGACAGCAGGAGCTGGTCAAAAAGCCCTTTTCCACCAACTCGCGGCTTTCGGCATCGGCGACCATATCGGCACCCAGCGCTGCCTCCGCCACTGCGTAGAAGCCCAGTCGGCGCAATCCGGTGACGACCTGCCCCAGCCTGTCATAGGTAAACTGGCTGGAGATAGAGGGCGCAATGACGGCGTAGACATGGTATTTTCGATTTTCCTCACTCTTTTTGATCATGTCGATGACATTGAGGATATAGGATTTATCGGTGATAGCGCCGAAGGGGCACTGGTACACGCACGCCCCGCAGGAAATGCAGGTATCGTTATCAATGGCTGCCGCCTTATTTTCGTTCATGGTGATCGCCTTGATTTTACAGGCGTTTTCGCAGGGGCGCTTGCGATCCACAATGGCGGAATAGGGACAGACCCGTGCGCAGGCACCGCAATCCACGCATTTTGCTTTATCAATGTACGCCACATGGTTATGGAAGCTGATGGCACCCTTGGGACAGACGTCCTCACAGCGGCGTGCCAAACACCCTCGGCAGGAGTTGGTGACCTCATAGCCGCCCATGGGGCACTCATCACAGGCAATATCAATGACCTCGATGACATTTGGGTTCTGCTTATTGCCGCCCATTGCCATGCGCACCCGTTCGCTGAGGATTGCTCGCTCCTTGTAGACGCAGCAATAAATGGTCTCGGCATTGCGGGGCGCCAGCTCCCGCGGGATCGACAGCACATTATCCAGCAAAGTATCGTTCCACGCCTGCCGCGCCACCTCCCGCAGCACCTTGTATTTGAGATACTGTACCTTGGTATCAAACTTTCTCATGGGTTCTCCCCCTGCTTTATCAAAAATACATGACCTTGACCCGTTTGCCCATTTCGTTCAGCAGCTTTGAAAGCTCCTCCACCAGTTTCATCTTGATATTGAAGCTGATGGGCAGGTTAGGATCCTGATGCGCCGGATTGACCGCCCTGCCGACAAAAAAGTTGACATCGGTTGCTTCCTCAAACAGCATACGGCTGATGAGACAGGCACCGTCATGCCCGTAGCCCCATTCCTCATGGCGCTCATTCTGGTCGAGGGCGTCCTTGGCATATTCGATCACACGGCTGACGGTGATAATGCCCTCTGTGACCAGATCCACGCCATCCATGTGGGCAATGGGCGGCAGATCGCTGTTCTGGTACCGCAGCTCGGTGGAAACGGGCGCACCGAGATACCGTGAGGCAATTGCGGCGGTGGTGCCGCCGCAGATGATCCGCTTGCCGCCCTTAGAGAAGAACAGCGTCATCATGCGGGCGTCGTCATCGCTGCTGCGGGGCGGTCCGAACAAAATATTGACCGGTGCGCGGCGGCGTACCCGCACCACGCAGGCGGTGGCATCATCGCCGGGCTTGCCTCCGTACAGGCGACTGCATTCCTCTACCAGCATGGTGGAGAGCGTCTTGGCATTATAGCCTGCCACCGAGGTCGTTGCCACATATTCGGCAATGTCACTGAGCTGCCAGCCGAAATTGTATGCCACACCGATACCGGCATGGGGGCAGCCGTCACTGACTGCCACCAGAATGTCCCCCTCCTGCAGGCGCAGCTCGGATTTATGCACCTTTTTGCCGCCCACAATCATATCCCGTCCGGGCAGGTCGGCCGGTGTGCCGTTTCGGATCAGGACAACCGGCGGGTTATCGTAGCAGATAATCTCCGCCACCTCGTTATTGATGAGATGGATAATGTGATGAAAAATGAATTTGAAACTACATTTGACAAATTCAA
>USBC01000105.1 GCA_900552845.1 uncultured Oscillospiraceae bacterium
AGGGCTGGAGGTGCGTTTTACCGTGGACGGCGATACGCTGACCGTCTGCGGCGTCTTTCCGGCAAAAATGAACGATTTGTAAAAATGGCGGCGGGTGCATTGCTTTTCCCCTGTCCCTTCGGTTATGATAAAAATGGATCAGAAGTCCCGTCTGCGGGCTGCGAAAGGAGAAATCATTATGCTGGGTTTAGCACTGGAGGGCGGCGGCGCCAAGGGCGCCTATGAGATCGGTGCATATCGTGCCCTGACCGAGCTGGGCTATCGCTTTGATGTCATTTGCGGCGTTTCCATCGGTGCCATCAATGCCGCATTGCTGGCGCAGGGCGATTGCGACCGTGCGGCGGAATTCTGGGAGACCATGTCCAATGACGACCTGTTCTCCGAAAAGGATAAAGGCTTTTTGGAGGTCATCAACCGTCAGGTCAATCTCAATACCCTTTCGGCACTCAAGGAGAACATCAAAACCGCGCTGGAAAACGGCGGCATTGATACCTCCCGCATTCGTGCCTTTCTGGAGCAGAACATCGACCCCGAACGGCTGCTGGCAAGCCCCGTAGATTACGGCATGATCGCCGTGGCGTTCCCGGAGCTTCAGCCACTGATCGCTTATAAAAAGGATATGACCCCCGAAACCGTTATCGACCATGTGCTGGCTTCCGCCACCTTCCCCGGCTTCCAGCAGACTGCCATCGGGGACAAAAAGTATTTGGACGGCGGGCTTTTTGATGCCTGCCCCTACAATGAACTGCTGGACTACGGCTGCGATGAGGTCATTGCGATCCGGCTCAACGGCTTTGGTATTATCCACCCGCTGCGGGATAAAGAAAAGATCCGACAGATTTTCCCCAGCGAACCGCTCGGCCCCATCATGCGGTTCGATCCCGTCACCAGCCGCCGCAATATCCAGATGGGCTACTACGACACCATGCGGCAGCTAAAGGGACTTCCCGGAAGGCTGTACTACTTCAGCTCCTCCGCCGATGGCTTTGCCGCCTTTTCCGCTCTGCCGGAGGAGGCAATCCGCTCCGCCGCCGTTTTACTGCGGCTGCCGGAAGGGCTTCCCCCCCGCCGCACCCTGTTCGAGCATATTCTCCCCGCCATTGCCTCCGAGCTGCGGCTCCCGCGGGAGGCAGGTTATGACGACCTGCTGCTGGCACTGCTGGAGCAGTGTGCCGACCGGCTTCAGATCGGCCGCTTCCGCTGGTACACCCCCGCCGAGCTGCAAGCCGTCATTGCCGCGCAATCCCCCCTGCTGCCGGAGGAGCCGCGCCGCCCGCGGCTGCGCAGCCGCCCGCTGGAGGCAGCCGATCTGCTTGCCGCTGCGCTGCCGGTACTGGGCTGATGGGCAGTTTTGTTGCGCTTTTTCCTCCTTTTTGCTCCCTTTTTGTGCGATAAGGAGATTTCATGCAGGATATCTTGCATTTGTGGCGAAAAGGACTATAATACCCTTACCCTATTAGACTACCCCCTATTAAAAAAGGAGCTGTTGTACCCTTGGCTACTGCACGCCATAAGTATGAAATAGATATGTGCACCGGCAGTCTGCCGGAAAAGATTCTGCTGTTCTCGCTGCCGCTGATGGCAACGGGCATACTGCAGCTGCTTTTCAATGCCGCCGATATCATTGTCGTCGGGCGGTATGTGGGCAGCCATGCACTGGCGGCAGTCGGCTCCAACGGCTCTATCATCAATCTGATCGTCAACCTGTTCATGGGCATCTCCATCGGTGGCAGCGCCGTCATCGCCCAGCATTACGGCGCCGGTCAGTACGAGGACGTTTCCGAGGCAACCCACACCTGTATGTTGGTGGGACTTATCAGCGGGTTCGTGGTCATGGTCATCGGCGTATGCTTCACCCCGGCAATCCTGCGGTTGATGGATACCCCCGAGGACGTGCTGCCGCTGGCTGTTTTGTACCTGCGCATTTACTTTTTGGGCATGCCGGGCAGTATGCTGTATAATTTCGGTGCGGCGGTGCTGCGCGGCGTGGGGGATACCCGCCGTCCGCTGCTGTTCCTCTTCTTTGCCGGTATTGTCAATGTCGGGCTCAATCTGCTGCTGGTCATTCAGTTTAATTTAAGCGTTGCCGGCGTTGGTATCGCCACCGTTGTCTCGCAGTACATCTCTGCCGGACTGGTGCTGTGGTGCATGCTGAAAACCGACGGCTGCTATCACATTATCCCCCGGCAGCTCCGGCTGCATCGGGATAAGTTTATCCGGATCCTCAAGATCGGCGTCCCTGCCGGCTTGCAGGGCGCCATCTTCTCCATCTCCAATGTGCTTATCCAGTCCTCCATCAATTCCTTCGGCAGCAATGTCATGGCAGGCAATGCCGCTGCCGTCAATATCGAAGGCTTTGTCTTTACCAGCTGCAACTCGGTGGCGCAGGCGTCCCTTACCTTTACCAGCCAGAACCTTGGCGCGGGGCTGTATAAACGCCTGCGGGGCATCACCATCTGGTGCCTGGTGCTGGGTGTACTTCTGGCGGAAATCACGGGCTTTATCGCCTACGGCTTCGGTACCCCGCTGCTTTCCTTCTATAATAAGGACGCCGAGGTCATCTCGATGGGTCTTATCCGTCTGATGCTGGTCGGCACCACCTATGGCTTAGATGCCATCATGGACGTTCTTGCGGATATCATTCGCGGTATGGGCAGCTCCGTTCTGCCCATGATCGTTACCCTGATCGGCGCCTGTGGCTTCCGCATCGTGTGGATCTACACGGTATTTGCCGCCCACCATGATCTGCGGGTTCTGTATATCTCCTATCCCATCAGCTGGATTTTGACCTCGCTGACCCATCTCGTCTGTTATTTCATCGTCAAGCGCCGGCGGCTGCGCGGCGTTACGGAGGGAGTTCCATCAGTATGAGTCGAAAAAAGATTTCTGTTCTGCTCCTTACCCTGCTGCTGGCAGCAGCGCTTTCCGCCTGCGGTAATCCCATCAGTGAAATCGTCCACGGTGATGCGCCGTCTGTCCAGACCCCCGGTGTTCCCGATGAACCCACGCCCGAACCTGAGCCGGAGTCGGAGGAAACCGAGGAGGAGCGCCGCGCCCGTCTCATCAAAAAGATGGAGGACATCTTTGCAGCGGCGGAGCCGATGGAAAACTACACCTTTGTTCTCAATGACCCGGTAACGGTGGCAGGCAGAGCGTATTACTACGGCGTATGGCAGAGGACCATCACCGATTATGACACCCAGTCCCGCTACCTTTCCACCGTAGCAGAGTTTTTCATCACGCCCGACGGCGAGGAATGCTACATCGGCAACTATTACCCTGCCAATGAGGGAAACGGCGAAACGGTGGTCTTTTCCTCCGACAATATCTTTGAGGAAATCAATAATGCATAGTTCTTTTTCTTGGGGAGTCTGCTGCCGACCGCAGCGGTCTCCCCGAATCGGTTCTGTACGCCCTCGCCTCTTAGCTGCTGCGGCGTGCGGGAATTGTCCCGGCTTCTTTCATGTTAAAATCTGTTGCTTGCACCTTTCGCCTTACCTGTGCCATAATAGCGAAAGAATCCCGAAGGAGGGAAACCCATGTTAGGCGAAAATATCAAAGTGCTGCGAAAGGCCAAGGGGCTTTCCCAGCAGGAGCTGGCGGAACGCCTGCATGTAGTGCGGCAGACGGTCAGCAAGTGGGAGCAGGGGCTTTCGGTACCCGATGCCGACCTGCTGGTGCGTCTGGCGGACTGTCTGGAGGTATCGGTAGGGGAACTGCTCGGCACACCCCTGCCGGAGAGCGCCGTCCCCAAAGCGCCGCAGGAGGTGCTGGCAGATAAGCTGGGGGCACTGACCGGTGAACTGGCAGAGCAGAATAAGCGCCGACGCCGCTTTTGGAAATGGCTTGCCATCGCCGCAGGGGCCGGCGGGCTTCTATTACTGCCGCCGCTGTTCCTTTCTCTGTGGCTGCTTGGAGTCGGTCTGCCCTCCGGGTCAAGCATCGGTACCATCGGCGGGGCAGACGGCCCCACCGCGATTTTCGTGACCGGCAGCTTCCCGTGGGGACTGCTGCTGGCTCTTTTTTGCTGCATCGCATTGGTCGTGCTGGGCATTATAATGAGCCGCCGACCGGAATAAGGAGGAACCCATGAAAAAACTGTTTGCGCTGATTTTGGTGATCATTCTGCTGTTACCCGGCTGCGGCACCCCCGCCCCCAAATACTATATCGAGGGCAAGGACTGGCAGATCGTCACGGTACAGTCTGCTCAGGACGGTGCCGTGCTTGCCGTAGGGGAATCCCTGCATGAAAGCTATCCCGAAGCTGAGGTGATCGGTTTGACCTGCAAGGCAGAGGGCGGCAGACTGACCTTTACTATGGCAGACCAAAGCTGGTCTGCCAGCTACGCCCTGCAAAAAAGCGATGACAATGCCGCCATTTATACCGTCACTATCGAAGATGAAACCGGCCCCGCCGCCGTTTCCGTCACCACTTATCAAGACGGTCAAGCCGAACAAACGCTGGTGCTGCAGCTGGGCGGGTATTCGCTGTATTTCACCGCCGCGGCTTAAATTCTCCTCCGTAAATCTACAAAAAAATCCGGGAACAGGGCGCAGCCCTGCCGCCCTGCGGGCGGCTTCTGCGGACTGCGTCCGCAGCGGCGCGCTGCGCGCGCCGGGGCTGCGCCCTCCCCTACCCCCTATCCCGGTATTTTTCTCCTAAATTCTACAATTTGTATATCAATTCCGCAAAAAATCCCCCACCGGCTCACGTCACCGATGGGGGACATTTTATAGGATACTTTATTACTTATTGAGGTCAGGGGCGGAAACGGGCGGGCGGCGGAAGTGGGAGTGCTGCTCAAAGGCATAGGCGATCTCGATGAGCTTCGCCTCGCTCCACGGACGGCCGATGATCTCCATGCCGACCGGTACGCCGATGGGTGCGTTCTCATCAGGGGCAAAGCCTGCGGGAACCGCAATGGAGGGGAATCCGGTGGAGGAGCAAAGCACGCCGTTGCGCTGCTGCTGGTTTTCTCCGATCTTGCAGACAAGCTGCTGCTGATGCGGATAAACCATTGCGTCAAGGTTGAGATCCGCCATGATCTTCAGCACATGGGTGCGCACACCGATCTTGTTATACATCTTCTCCAGATAACGGGGGGAGCCGACCTCACGGGTCATGGCGTCCCGCATATTGCTTTCGCTGAAGGGATGGAACAGTCCCTTTTCCAGGATCTCCGCCATGCTGTGGATCTGCCAGTCCTCCGGCAGGGTGGCAAGGTAGCCGTCCAGATCATGCTTAAAGTCGTCCAAATGGACGGAAACCTCGCTAGTCAGCCACGGCTGGTCAATGTTGTCGGTCACGGGAACCAGCGTTGCGCCGTTCTCCTCAAAGACCTTCAGTGCATTGCGCACCACCTTGTTGGTGGATTCATTGATCTCCTCTTTCCCGAACAGGCTCTCCAGTACACCGATGCGGCGTCCCTTCATGCCCTCCATATTCAGGTGATCCATATAGCATTCCTCATGGCCCACGCTCCATGCAGTCTCGGCGTCATCGGGGTCGTAGCCCTTAATAACATCGAGGCAGCGGACTGCGTCCTCCACGGTGCGGCAGATGGGACCGGCGGTATCCTGCGTCAGGGAATAGGGCACAATGCCTGCGCGGGAAACCAGACCGATGGTGGGACGGATCCCGACCAGGCTGTTGGCAGAGGATGGGGAACGCACCGAGTTGATGGTGTCGGTGCCCAAACCGATGATGCCGATATTGCAGGCAATGGAAGCGCCGGTGCCGCCGGAGGAACCGCCGGGGGTACGGGTGGGATCGTAGGGGTTCACCGACTGTCCCATCACCGAGCTGATGGTCTCGCCCCAGATGGCAAACTCGTGCAGGTTGGTCTTGGCAAGAATGAGTGCGCCCGCCTCCCGCAGCTTCTTGGTCACAAAGGCGTCCTTCTCCGGCACCCAACCCTCCAGCGCAATGCTGCCGGCGGTGGTGGGCATATCGGTGGTGTTAAAGTTGTCCTTCAGCATCACAGGGATTCCGTGCAGCGGTCCGCACAGGGCATGATGCTCCTTTACATAGGCGTCAAAGGCGTCCGCCTCCTCCAGCGCCTTGGGATTGACACAGATGATGGAATTGATGGCGGGACCCTCGTGGTCATATGCCTTGATACGTGCAATGTAATCCTCGCACAGCTCGCGGCAGGTCAGCGTGCCGTCCAGATAGGCGGCGTGAACCTTTGCCACGGTGGTCTCCATAATGTTAAATTTGCTCATGGGGCAACTCCTTCCTTTTTCCCGCGGTGAGTTTTTCTCCTTCTCACCCATTTTGTTACCTCCATTATAAGCCACCCAAATGCCCTCGTCAACGGCTTTTTGCCCCCTTGTGGGCGTTCCACAACCCGCCTCTCCCCCCGCAGCCCGCGCTTTGTTTTTTGCCCCTAACGGCCGTCCCCTGCAAGCCGCAAACAAGGGCGCAGCCCGTTCCGGCTTTGCCGGAACCCACGAGCTTCGCTCGTGGCGCCCGCCGACGGCGGGCGGGGCGGGGGGCCCCGGGGCGGGGGGGGGGGGGGGCGGGGGGGGGGGCCCGGGGGGCGGGGGGGGGGGGGGGGGGGGGGGGTGGGGGGGG
>USBC01000106.1 GCA_900552845.1 uncultured Oscillospiraceae bacterium
GCCGCCGGTTCCGGCTGCGCCGGAACGCCCTGCGGGCGTCCCCTGCTTCCCGCCGGATCTATACATTCCGTATATTTTATCCCATTCCACACTGTAATATTACACATTGTTTTGATATAGGAGGGCAAATATGCCGCAGCTTCCCCAAACGCTGCCCGGGCAGCTTTTACAATGGTACGATCAAAACCGTCGCATTCTGCCGTGGCGGGAAACACCCAGTCCCTACCGCACATGGATCTCGGAGGTCATGCTCCAGCAGACCCGCGTAGAGGCGGGGATCGCCTACTTCGAGCGTTTCACCGCAGCTCTGCCGGATATCCCTGCCCTTGCTGCCGTGGAGGAGCAGCAGCTTCTCAAGTTATGGGAGGGATTGGGCTATTACAGCCGTGCCCGCAACCTGAAAAAAGCCGCCCTCATACTGATGGAGCAGTATCACGGGGTGCTTCCCGCCGATTTTACCGCATTGTGCAAGCTCCCCGGACTGGGCGAATATTCCGCAGGCGCCATCGCCTCCATCGCCTTTGATCTTCGGGTGCCTGCCGTAGACGGCAACGTCCTGCGTGTTGCCGCCCGCCTGATGAATGACGACCGCAATATAGAAGACCCTGCTGTCAAAAAAGACTTCCGGCAAACGGTTTGGGAGGTACTGCCGCAACACCGCGTCGGTGATTTTAACCAGTCTCTGATGGAACTTGGCGCACTCATTTGTCTGCCCAATGGTCGTCCTTTGTGTGAACGTTGTCCGGTGCAAAACCTATGCCTAGCCTATGCCGCCGGCACTCAGCTTTCCCTGCCCACCCGCCGCAAAAAGCCCCGTCGCCGCCGAGAGGAAAAAACCGTATTGCTGCTTCTGCGCAGCGGAGAGATCCAGATTACTCAGCGCCCTGCGGACGGACTGCTTGCCTCACTGTGGGAGTTTCCAACCCTCGCCGGTCTGTACACCGCCGCTGAGGTTGCGGAGCTGCTCTCTGTCCCCGCCGAAGCTGTGGTCCCCTTAGGTCATGCCCAGCACATTTTTACCCACATAGAGTGGCAGATGGAGGGCTACTGCGTGGAACTTCCGCCCGATGCTCCGCTGTGGAGCGGGTGTATCTCTGTTCCCGTACCGGAGCTGTTCGAGAGCTACCCCATTCCATCGGCATATACTGCCTACCTTAAAGCCTTGCGTTGATCCAAAAGCGCACAGCCTTTCTTCAATTCCTTAGCCTACTGCAAACCACCGGCATCGGCGGGCGTGCTGCGGCGCTTCGCGCCGCTCCGGGCGCCCCTGCGGGGGTGCCCGTCCTCCGGAACGCTTGCGTTCCGGAGGACGCCCGCCGCCTTCTCCCGCCGTTTTTTATTCCAACCCTTACTGCCAATGGAGAAACCATTATGGAAAAACTCACCTGTCCTTATTTCAAGCGCTGCGGCGGCTGCGGACTGCTGCATCTCACCTACCATGAGGAACTCGCCCTTAAGCAGGCTCTCGCCCAAAAGCACCTTTCCAGTTTTGGCAGGGTGCAGCCTATTTTAGGTGCCGAAAACCCCTGCCACTACCGCAATAAGGTAGAAGCCGCCTTCGGCTGGGATCGCGCCCGCCGCGTCATTTCCGGTCCCTACCAGCAGGGCAGCCATCACATCGTCGACATCGAGCACTGCCTCAACGAGGACGAGACCGCCACCGCCATTATCGTCACCATCAAGCGGCTGCTGCCATCCTTCCGCCTTGCTCCCTATGATGAGGACGCCCGCACCGGCTTTCTGCGCCATGTGCTGGTACGGCGCGGCGTCCACACCGGCGAGGTCATGGTGGTGCTGGTCACCGCCACACCGGTCTTCCCCTCCCGCCAGAATTTCATCAAAGCGCTCCTAAAAGTACACCCGGAAATCACCACGATCGTTCAGAACATCAATGACCGCCGTACCAGTGTGCTGCTGGGCGAACGGGAGCAGGTCTTATACGGCGCAGGCTTTATCCGTGATACCCTGTGCGGTATGCGCTTTCGTATCTCTCCCCGCTCCTTTTACCAAATCAACCCCGCCCAGACTGAGGTGCTGTACCGCTGCGCCATCGCAGCAGCCGCCCTCACCGGCAGGGAACGCGTACTGGACGCCTACTGCGGCATCGGTACCATCGGCATGATCGCCGCTGCCAAAGCCGGCGAGGTCATCGGTGTAGAGCAGAACCCTGCTGCCGTGCGGGACGCTGTTCGCAATGCCAAGGAAAATGAGGTTAAAAATATCCGCTTCGTTACCGCCGATGCGACCCGTTGGCTTCTTACTGCCGCCGAGCAGCGTCTTCCCCTTGATGTCCTGTTGATGGACCCGCCCCGCAGCGGCAGCACCCCGGAGTTTCTTTCCGCCGCCGGCAAGCTGTCGCCTCGCCGTATCGTCTACATCAGTTGCTGTCCCGAAACGCAGGCGCGCGATCTTTCCCTGCTGCAAAAGAACGGCTACCGTGTCACCCTCCTCCAGCCCGTCGATATGTTCCCCCACACCGAACACATTGAAAACATCGCCGTGCTGGAGCGCCAAAGCGTGCGGTAAATGCCCCTCATCTGCATCAAAAATGTCATCGTCCGCCCAATATCCTTGTCGGGAACTACACCTGCAATATAGTGACTCCTCCCAACTACCATAAAAGGCATCTGGAATGCGCTTTGCGTTCCCGATGCCTTAATTTTTTAGTAGAAGCGCTGATGAAAACAGCCGAATCATTCTCTATGTTGAAAAGCCCAAGGTGCTTCTGTTCCCTGCGCATCAATATCCAAGCTTGGAACAGCAGTATTTTTTATTTCAACATCTGCGGCATAGGAATTATCGTCATTTCATTGCAAGCTCTCCCTTTACTTCACTCTGAACTGTTTCAGATAACCGGTGCAGCCTTCACGGATCTCGCGGTACGCCTTTTCAAAGTCGCCGCTATACCATGGGTCGTCAATGTCGTGCGGATCGTCGGTGTAGTCCAGCAGCAGCCGGATCTTTCCCTCCGGGTCGCCCCCGAGAAGCCGCAGCAGACCCCTCCGGTTACGCTCCTCCATACACAAAATATCGTCAAATGCCGCATAGTCCGCCCTGCCAAAGCGGCGCGCCTCGTGTCCCACCGGACGGATCCCATGCGCCAGCAGCACCGCCACCGCCCGCCGGTCCGTCGGGTTGCCTTCCTCCTCATCGCTTACCCCGCAGCTATCCACCCACAGGGCATCGCCCCAGCCGGCAGCCTGCGCCATCACCCGCATCAGTGTCGCTGCCATCGGGCTGCGGCAGATTTTGCCGTGGCACACCAGTAAATCGCTTCGCTCTTCCTGCTTCCTCCATATCATGATCAGTCAGCTTTCCTCTGGGGAGTTCCCCTGCCTAAGGTATTGTATCACACCGCAAGGCGACTCGCAATGGCCAACGCATCGTCCTCGCCCTCCGTCATGGTCGGTCTCTCAAGGCCACTCCGTCGGCTGTGACGCCTTTTCCAAGGGCGTTTCAGTATTTTGTTCCACCCACCGAATCTGCTCGATTGCCACGCTGCTGCCATCGGTAAAATGCAACGCAGCAGGGTGCTCCTCTATCTGCTTCAGTCTGGCAGTCCTCACCAGGTAAGCACCGCCCGTTTTCCGCTCGTCCGGTTTAAAGTACCCCACCGTTATCTCCGGCTGCCCACACAGCTGCTCCCGCAGCTTTTGCAGCCTGCGGTCCAGCATCGTCTTTTCCTCCTCGGTCAGCTCGGTCTCATGTTCGGTCACCCGCGCCGTCTCCAGCAGTGCGTCGCCATGTCCGTCCAGCGCAGCAAACGGCGCAAACTGTACTGCCCGCTCCCGATTCGGCATTGGCGGGTGCTTGGGGCTGTACCGCCGCCCCCGCCCGATAATTTCCTCATAACGCTTTTCCATTTGCGCTCCCTTCACCTTTCGTCAAAGCCTTGTCTCGTCCGACGGCTCTCCCTTACCTTCTGCCTTTCCGCGCCCCGCAGGACGAGGCTTCGCCTCGTACCGCCGCCCACAGGGCGGCGACCGCGGCGGCGCAGCCGCCGCCCCTGCGGGGCGTTCCTCACAGGCTTTCCCCAAACCGCCGTCTCATGCCTTGTGACCGCCGATCTGTTTATTCCTCTCCCGTGCCGTCGCCCCCTCCAGATAGCTGCTGCCCTTCAAAATGGCATTTTTCCCATAGCGGTTTTTGATGCGAATGATCGCCTCCTGACGGTGCTTCTCTCGCTCCAGCTCGGCCTCCTGCTCCTCGGCTTTGCGCACCTGCTCTGCCGCATCACCAAAAAGAGAAAGCTGCATTCCCTCCGGCGGTGGGGCAGCGTCCCGTTCCGGTATAACATGGTTGGCAGTCACCGTGACCCGTCGGATCAGCAGCGCCGGGTCGGTGATACGGTCGTAAAGTCGCAGCATCGCCTCGGTCATCAACCGGGAAGAGGCGGTCTGCCGCCCCAGATTTTCGCTGCCGTGCGCCTGCTTCGGCACCTGCCTGCCATAGCGGTCGATCGTCACCTCACCACGATAGGCAGTGCGGCGCGTCGGGTCGCTCAGGTTTTCGATGTCATAGCCCACTGTCAGCATCACCTGATCGGTCACCAGCTTTTTTTCCACCAGCTCCAGCGCCAGCACCTCGATCATTTCCCGCACAATCAGTCTGGCTTTTTCGTTGGAGTATGGGCATTGCAGCACCTGCCCCGAGCCAAGACTGCTGGATGCGGGTTTATATGTCTTGATATCGGCGATGGTGCATGGCTCCACGCCCCACGCATGGTCGATCAGCAAACCGGCATTGACGCCGAAGGTGCGGTAAAACCACTCCTCGTCCCACTCCGCCCGCAGAGCGATATCTCCCATGGTGTGCAGTCCGGCAGCCTCCAGTTTGCGGGCAGTACCTGCCCCCACGCGCCAAAAATCGGTGAGTGGTCGGTGCTCCCACAGCAGTCGCCGGTAGGTCAGCTCGTCCAGTTTGGCAATGCGCACCCCGTTTTGATCGGCTTCAATGTGCTTGGCGACGATATCCATTGCCACCTTGCACAGATACAGGTTGCTGCCGATGCCTGCCGTGGCGGTAATTCCGGTGGTTTTCAGCACCTCCAGCACCAGCCGCATGGCAAATTCACGGGCAGTCAGCCCGTAGATCCTCAGGTAGGGAGTGGCGTCAATGAACACCTCGTCGATGGAGTAGACATGGATATCCTCCGGTGCCACAAACTGCAGATAGGTTCGGTAAATTTCGGTGCTGGTTTTCAGGTAGTGTGCCATCTGCGGCTTTGCCACGATGTACTCTAACTCCAGCGCGGGGTTGTCGGCAAGCTCCGGCGCCTGACAGGACCTTCCGGTAAATATCCTCGCCGGTGCGCGCCGGCGGCGCACTGCGTTCACCTCACGCACGCGCTGCACCACCTCGAACAGGCGCGCGCGTCCGGAGATCCCATAAGCCTTGAGCGATGGAGAAACCGCCAGACAGATGGTTTTCTCGGTTCGAGCGGCATCTGCCACCACTAAGTTGGTGGTCATGGGGTTCAGTCCCCGCTCCACGCACTCCACTGAGGCGAAGAAGGATTTTAAATCAATAGCGATGTAGCACTTTTCCGCCGGTTCCACTGTGTCTCTGCCCCCCTTCTATCATTTTCGCAAATTATTGCAAACATATGTTCGTGTCCTACTTCCATTGTAACGCGGTTTTTTGGTTTTGGCAAGGGGTAAATTTTTCTTTTTTCTGCTTTGGGCAAAAAATCGGGACGGAGCTTAAGAGGGAGCTTTGCCCGATGCGCCCCGCAGGGGCGGCGGCAAAGCCGCCGCGGGTGCCGCCCGCAGGGCGGCGCCACGAGGCGAAGCCTCGCCCTGCGGGGCGCGGTGGACAACTTAGAAAATGCCGCCGAAAGGCACCATTCCGCCCTTTCTTTTCCCTGCATGGCAGAAAAAGTCGGCTCATTCCCCGTCTTGCGGCAGCTCACAGCGGCGCAGCACATCGCTGATGCCGATATCCACCACAAATTCCTCCGCCGAAACGGCACTCAGATCTACCGTATCAGCCAACAGCATCATCTCCCGCCAGATCTCCCCCGCACCGTTCAGGTCGTCGAAGCCGCAGTAGCAACTGTGCAGTGTCACGGCGCCGCAGGTCATCGGTGCGCCCAAGTGATACTCCGCCGTGATGCCCTCTTCCGTATGTACCAACCGCTTGGTCAGCTGTACCAGCCGCCAGTACCGCAGCAGCTCCTCACAGTCCAGCAGATAAACGCTCCGCTCCTCTTTGGTGCGCATTGCCTCGTCCATTTCCCGCACGGTCTTCCTCGCCTCCGGACTTTCCAGCTCCAGCTCCCCGCGGATCAGCTTCATCAGGTACTCGCTGTTCTCAAATTTCTTGTTTTCCATACTGTTGTTCCTCCTGTGGTGTTTTAAGTTTCGTGCGGTTTTCCCGCCCTTTACCTTCGCTTGACAAGGACACACACGCTTTTTCGTCGGACGCAACCTTCGCTTCAGTCGTGCTGACCCTAACGGGCAGCCCTCCC
>USBC01000107.1 GCA_900552845.1 uncultured Oscillospiraceae bacterium
CTGGCGATTTTGAGAGCTTTTTGTCCTTAGTACGGGATTCGGGCTGTTCCTCAGCCATGTTTTTGCAGAATATAATTGCTACAGGGCAAACCGCCTCACAAGAGCTGATGGTGACAATTGCCTTGTGTGAAAGCGTTTTGGCAGGCAAGGGCGCTGTTCGAGTGCATGGCGGCGGCTTTGGCGGCACGGTGCAGGCATTCGTCCCGTTGGAGCTTTTGGAGCATTTCAAAAAACAAACGGAAGCCGTTTTGGGTGAGGGCAGCTGTCATGTTGTGACCATACGCCCGGCAGGCGGCGTCCGCTTGGGATAAGGAGAATGGGTTATGATTGATCAGGCAATTGCAGATCTTATTGGATATGCACTTCATACACGGCTTATCGAGCCAGCGGATCAGGTGTGGGCAGTCAATCGACTGCTTCCTGCCCTGGGACTGGACGCATGGGAGGAAATGCCTGCAGCAGAGCGCCCATTGGGAGATATTCTGCAGGGGCTTTCCGATTGGGCAGCGGTGCATCATCTCATTGAGGACGACCAAACCGGCAGAGAGCTTTTCGATACCGAGTTGATGGGGCGGTTGACCCCAAGACCCTCGCAGGTTGTTCGGACATTTTGGGATAAGTATAAAGTTTCGCCGCAGACAGCCACCGATTGGTTCTATCGCTTTAGCATGGATACCAACTATATTCGTCGTGACCGAATCGCACGCGATGCCAAATGGAAAGCCGCAACTCCCTATGGGGAGCTGGATATTACCATCAATCTTTCCAAACCGGAAAAGGACCCAAGAGCCATTGCTGCGGCTAAGACTGCATCGCAAAGCGGCTATCCCCGCTGTGCACTTTGCCGCCAGAATGAAGGCTACGCAGGCAGGCTCAACCACCCTGCCCGCCAAAACCATCGGGTCATACCTGTCACCATCAACGGAGAAAACTGGTTCTTTCAGTACAGTCCCTATGTCTACTACAATGAGCATTGTATCGTTCTCAATGGCAGTCATACCCCCATGAAAATCGATCGAGCGGCATTCTGCAAGCTGCTGGATTTCGTCAGGCAGTTCCCGCACTACTTTGTAGGCAGCAATGCAGACCTGCCCATCGTGGGGGGCTCCATTCTTAGCCACGATCATTTTCAGGGTGGACGCTACACCTTTGCGATGGAGAAAGCCCCCATAGAGCAGCCGGTTGTTTTTCCGGGCTTTGAGGACATTGAAGCAGGCATTGTGAAATGGCCGCTGTCGGTTATTCGCATCAGTGGCATCTGCCAGGAACGATTGGTGGATCTTGCGGTTCGGATTCTGACAGCATGGCGCTGCTATACTGATGAGGGTGCCTTCATTTTCGCCGAAACAGGGGGCGAGCTGCACAATACCATTACGCCAATTGCCCGGCGAAGGGAAGACCGCTATGAGTTGGATCTGGTGCTGCGAAATAATATCACGACACCGGAATACCCCCTGGGCGTATTCCACCCGCATCAAGAGCTGCATCACATCAAAAAGGAAAACATCGGGCTCATTGAGGTTATGGGCTTGGCGGTGCTGCCATCACGATTAAAGCAGGAGATGGCAGCGCTTGCCGATGCTTTGGTAACTGGGCGGGATATTTGTCAGGACGAGCTGCTGGCAAAGCATGCAGACTGGGCAGAGGAGCTGAAAACACGCTACACCTTTACGGCGCAAAATGCAGAGGAAATCCTGCAGCAGGAGATCGGCAAAGTGTTTGCCACCGTACTGGAGCATGCCGGGGTATTCAAATGTACTCCGGAAGGGCGGATAGCTTTTCATAAATTCATCAAGAGTGTATCATGAGGAGGAAACATATGAAAACCATTTTAGTGGCAGGAGGCGCCGGCTATATCGGCAGCCATATGGTAGTACTGCTGTCCCGTCGCGGCTATGATGTTATTGTGGCAGACAATCTGCAAACGGGACATCGGCAGGCGGTTCGCGGTGCGCGTCAGCTTTATGTAGGAGATCTGAGGGATACCGCATTCCTTGACCGAGTTTTCTCTGAAAACCGCATCGATGGCGTTATCAACTTTGCTGCCTGCTCTCTCGTAGGAGAAAGCGTCAAAGACCCTCTCAAATATTATGGAAATAACGTTTCGGGAGCGATTTCATTGCTTTCGGCTATGCATGCGCACGGTGTGAAAAATATCGTGTTTTCCTCCACTGCAGCTACCTATGGTGAACCGGAAAAGCAGCCCATTGAGGAAGGCGATCGTACCGAACCGACCAATCCCTACGGTGCTACCAAGCTGGCTATCGAGAATATGCTGAAGTGGTGTGACAAGGCATATGGTATCCATTATGTAGCGCTGCGCTATTTCAACGCCGCCGGTTCAGACCCGGAAGCCGGCATCGGCGAGGACCACAACCCGGAGACTCATCTGATCCCGCTGGTGATGAAAACAGCCCTCGGTCAAAGGGATCATATCGGTATCTTTGGAGACAGTTATCCCACTGCCGACGGAACCTGCATTCGGGATTATATCCATGTGCAGGATCTGACTCTGGCACATCTTTCGGCACTGGAGTACCTGGAGAAGGGGGGGAGCAGCGATGTGTTCAATTTGGGCAGCGGTACCGGCTATTCCGTTAGCGAGATCATCGAAACCGCCCGCCGCGTTACCGGCAGGGAGATCAAAGCAGTCGTCGAACCACCCCGCCCCGGTGATCCCTCGGTGCTTATCGCCTCTAACCAAAAGGCAAAAATGGTTTTGGAATGGCAGCCCAGCCGTGGTTTGGAGCAAATTATCTCCGATGCATGGGCTTGGCATTCCGGTCACCCCAACGGCTATGAGGAGTGATACCGATAAGATTTGATGTACAAGCCATAAGACTTCAAATAAGAAGATAATATAAACCACCATACATCAAAAGCCAGGTTTGGTTTTGTACCGAACCGAGCTTTGCAAATGGTTCATATTGTTAGTTTGTATTTATGGTGTTACACCTTCAAAATAATATGATATAGGCAGAGAAGTAAGGAGGTTCTGATGAAAAGAAGAATCATTGAGATCAATCGAGAACAGTGCAACGGCTGCGGTGCCTGTGCAGCCGCTTGTCACGAAGGCGCAATCTCCATGATCGACGGCAAGGCGCAGCTCATGCGGGACGATTACTGCGATGGACTGGGTGACTGCTTGCCGGTTTGTCCCACGGGAGCCATCACCTTTGTTGAGCGAGAAGCTGCTGCTTACGACGAAAAAACCGTTATGGAAAACAAACGCAAAATGATGCAGGAAAAGATAAAAAAGGAGGGAATGACATTACCTTGCGGCTGTCCGGGAAGTCAGACAAGAAGAATTGAGCACACAGCATATGCCGAGGTGGAAGAGGAAAATGCTAAGTATGTCAGCAGGCTGTCGCAATGGCCCGTGCAGATAAAGCTGGTTCCTGTGAATGCACAGTATTTTGACGGAGCGAAGCTGCTCATCGCTGCCGACTGTACTGCTTATGCCTATGCTGCTTTTCACGAGCGGTTTATTCGGGGGCATATCACTCTTGTGGGGTGCCCCAAGCTGGACGATGTAGACTATTCCGAGAAGCTTACCGAGATTATCCGCGACAACGACATCAAGAGTGTGACCATCGTGCGCATGGAGGTTCCCTGCTGTGGCGGATTGGAGACTGCTGCAAAAAAGGCGCTCCAGCAAAGCGGTAAATTCATTCCTTGGCAGGTTGTCACCGTAACGGTAGACGGCAGACTTAGGGAAGAATGATTACAGTACTTAAAGAACCTTTTTAGGAATAGAAAAGACGCAGTATTATACCGGATATTATTCCTTTCGCAGAGAAAAGTGGACCCATTGTAATCATTATATGGGGCATCATTGATACCATAATACAGCTCCAACTCCTCGGGGACATCTGTTGTCAGCACCATGCTGCCGTAATAGTGGCAGCGGGGGTCTGCCAGCACGGTGTCCCTTTGACCATGTGCCGTCCTCGGGGCGCAGGGGCATCATACCAGTACATAAAGGCGCTTTTGCCGTCATTCGGCGTCGTGATGTTGATTTCCTCCGGCGGACAGCACTTACCGTCCCGGTCCTGTGGTTTTGTGCTGTATCGGGGTGGGGCTGACAGCTGGCGTATTTTACCGCTACCCAGGAATAGGAGCCGATGCACAAGCCCTCGTCCCCCACCCCGGCAAGGCTGACAATGGCGCTGCTACCGGCATTCTCAACATAGTTGCAGCTTTTCTGCATTCTGCGCAGAATAATCGACATTTCACCCCGCAGAGCGTTTTTTATTCTTATTTTAATCTATAATGGTTGCGTCCTGCAGGGGCGGTGCTGCCCTTGTGAAAAAATATAACCCGCCCCGATGTAAAAAGAGGCAAAAGGAGGAACCAACCTATGAAGAAACACCTGCTCAGTGTCCTGCTGGCACTGTGTATGCTCCTCACCATGCTGCCCACCACCGTTTTTGCGGCGGATAGCAGCACGGTAGAAACCAAGGTCAGCGTATGCAATACCGCTCTCCCTTCCACGGGCGAGGTAAGCTACTGGCTTTATCAGTACACAAATGGTAAATCAAGCATTACCAAGACCGGCGCTTCCGCGAACTATTACAATGTCAAGTGGGAGCCGGCGACCTCTACGCTTACCATCAACAGTATTTCTTCACCTAAGTTCAATACAGGCGATAGATGGAATACCGTCTCCTTTATCGGATTGACGCAGGGTGATCTGAATGTCAAGCTGGAGGGTACCACTACGATTGGTGACCATAAAAACACCAATCGGTTTTATACCATCTATGCAACAAACTCCGCCAGCACCATTACCATCTCCGGTCCCGGCAAGCTGGTTGCAATGGGCGGCGATAATGATGTTATTTATTCCGGTACACCTATTATTATCAGCGGAAATCTCATTCTCACCGATGATGCCACCGTGGAGTCTGAGTTTGCCAATTTCGCTATCGGTAGTAGAAGATCTGTCGTCGTGAGAGGCAACCTCACCATCAAGGATCGTGCGGTTCTTAAGGCGTACCGCACCGAGGGCGAATATTCCGGTCCGGCTGAAGGTGATACGGATCCCACTTCGGGGAAGGACTATGCCCTCCTTTTGGGCGGTAAACTGACCCTTGCCAATGAAGGCGCCATTGAACTGACGACCTTTACGCCTTATAAGGGTACCGGCAGCGGTGGCTGGTGGCATGTGGCATGGACCAATAATAAGGACGAAAAGAATGGTCTGGTGGGTGGTTCGACGAACTACATCACGGCGCCCGATGGTCTGGCAACCAGCGAAAATAAAACCGAGAAATGGAGAAGTGCTTCCTTTGGCACCCATGATGCCAGCATCTACTTCTATGCCAAGGCAAAAGCCGAAGTACATGTCTACGACCGGCAGGTTGCGGAGGCTCGCTATCTGGCAAAAGGGGCGACCCTCACCAGCCCCGCTACCTACTATTACAGCTGCAGCAAGTGCGGCGCTTCCGAGAAAAATGCCGGCCACACCTTCCCCTATGGCAAGGTAGTCTCGCCCGTTCAGTATAAAGATAATAACTTTAGTCCGATAAGACTCGAGTGCGATCAGGGCTATGAGCTTAGCCCGGATACAAGATCTTTGATTCCCACCACCGATGGCTCCAAGGGGAATATCTATTACGATTCCACCACTTATACCCTGTATCTCAATAACTTCAAAACCGGTTGGTATGCCGATATGTTGAGGCTCGGCGGCGATAGAAGTACGATCGGTGAATTCCCCTACACCATCACCGTCAATGTCACCGGCGATTGCTCTATCGCTGTAGACGGTAGAAATGCCATTTACTCTTCTGCAAGTCTTATCTTTGAGGGAACCGGTACCCTTGCACTGGCTTCTAAAGGCGGAGAGACGGTATATTTAAGCTCGTATAAGGATATGACTGTTAATATTCCCATGACAGTCAGCAGCGACAGTACTTGGTATCAGGGCATTTCCGGTTATGGAATGAACCTCACCGTCAATGCCCCTCTCAAGGTTACCAACGCCAGCAACGCCAGCAATCCGGCGATTAAAACAGGCACCATCACCATCGGCAATCCCGAGCTGTATTTCAAAGCCGGCGCCGATGCGGAAAAAGCCACTAAGTACATGGCAAGCGACTTTGATGAAAGTAGCGAAACGACCTTTGCCGAAAAGGTCAGCAGCCTTGTAAGCGATTCCACTTCCCATTACATTGATATCAACTGGATCTGCCACCACGCCGGCGAGCATAAGTACGAACTGAGCGAAGACAAGCTGAGCCACATCGAGATCTGCCCCAATTGTAACGAAGTCCTCAGCACCGAGCTCCACAAAAATGGCTATATCCCGATCGCCAACACCAATCTCCACAAGCAGGGCTGCACCGTCTGCGGCTACGATAACGGCGGCGCAACCGAGGAACACAGCTCCACCACCCCCGCCACCTGCACCAAAAAAGCGGT
>USBC01000108.1 GCA_900552845.1 uncultured Oscillospiraceae bacterium
GAGTACCTGAAGCGGAGCAATTAAGTATAGTTGGCAAAGCAAAAAAGTTAAGCGAAAGGAGGTGCTGCCCCTTGGCACAGGAAACAAAAAGCCAGAATAAGCGGAAGAAAAGCTCGCTTATCGACCCGATTTACACCAAGTTCGTCCGTGGCGTAACACGGGCGATCGGCAGCACGGAATTTTATGAATTCTTCATGGACGCCGTCTCCCGCGCCCAGAATGAATTTCAATTTTCCAACCGTAAGCTGGTCAAAACAGTCGACCTGACATGGGTAGATGCCATCGAGGAATCTCTTGATGCCTTCCAGAAGATCATTTCCTCCCCGCGCAATGTCCTCAAGGAGGAGGATCTGATCGTCAATGTGGCAAACGCCAAGAAGTCCGGCGCAGAGACGGTTCGCCATCTGGCGCAGCACTCCGGCTTGGTGGATTCCTTTGACGAGGAGCGGAATGAGGTTCACCCGGGCAGATTGATGCAGCGCTACCGTGAGGAGTCGTGGGGGCTGTATGAAAACCGGCTGGTGTTCACCACCATGGAATTCGCTTACCACTTTGTAAAAATACGCCACGATGCGCTGTTTGAGGCGATGAGCGATGAGTTCGGCGCCAAGCTGAAGGTGCAGTCCGACATGGAAAGCGCCACCGAGCATGTCCACATGGATATGTTCCTGCATATCAAGGAGATCGACAGCGCATTGGAAACCGATGCGAAAAACGGCGATGCTTTTTCCCGCATCTCCCGTATTTACCGCATTCTCAGCGTCTATATGAACAGCGCCTTTGCCCAGCAGATGAGTAAGCTGGAGCGCATCAAGGGGACGGTCAATAAAACAAATGTCCTCAAGCGCAATAAGGATTATCATGAGATTCTCAGCCTGTTTGAATTTCTGCGGAAATACAATGACATTGGCTATACCATTCGTGTGGTAGAGCAAAGTCCCGAGATCAACGAACAATTCCAGCAGGATATCTACCGCAATATACTGTTCAATTATCTCATTCTCAAGGGTTATCTGGAGGACGAGGAGGACAGAACGGTTCCGGTGGAGCCCAAGGAACGCCGCAGAACGCTGAAGCCGAAGTTCATTAAGCAGATCGTAGAGGAGCTGACCGAGGACTATGATCTCCCTGATGTCGAGATCCGCAAGGTACTCATCGAGGAATTGACCAAGGAACAGCTTATGCGCGAGGAAAAGGCGGAGCGTCTGCGCTTGGTCGAGGAACAGGAAAAGAAGCGCAAAGAGGAAAAGGAACGGTTGGCTGCCGAAAAGAAGGCAGAGGCAGAACGCCGCCGCGCCGAGCGCGAAGCTGAGGCGGAACGCCGCCGCGCCGAGCAGGAGGAAGCCGAGCGCCGCAAGCAGATGGAGCGAATGCAGCGGGAGGCAGAAAACCGCCGTTGGAGCAAGTCCTTCCAAAACGAATTGGATTACTTCAACGAGCATTTGGAGGAACGCAAGGAAGAACGCCGGAAGGCAGAGGAAGCCCTGCGGCAACGTGCCGCCGAGGAGCAGGACTACGCCGACGCAGTAAAGCTGCTGGAGGAAGCCGCCCGGCGCAAAGAAGAGGAGCAGGAGCGTGCCCGGATCCGCCGCAAGGAGGAAAAGGAGCGCCGCGAGCGTGAAAAGCTGTTGGCGGAGCAAAAGGCTTTGCGGGAAAAGCAGGAGGCGGAAGAACGCCTGCGTCAGCAGAAGGCAGAGGAAGCCGCCCGACTGGCGGAGGAGCAGCGGCAGCAGGCACTTATCGTGTTGGCACCGGTACTGGCGGAGCTGGAATTTGCCCATGGGCAGCTGCAGCACCAACAGGAGCTGCGCCGCCGGCAGGCAGAAGAAGCCCGCAGGGAGCAGGAGGCGCGCGAGGAAGCTCGCCGGCTCCGCCGTGAACAGAAAAACCATGCCTGAGATAAGAGGAGAGGAGGGCTGTACCGTGAAAAAGCGCAGCAATAGTCAAAAAGCCGCCGGCTTGGAATACTGCGTCGCACCCGTGCAGCTTTGTGTGGATATGAAAACGCTGAGAAAGACAGGAGGTGAAGAGCAATGACAAGCGAGACCAGAGAGAGAATTAAACAATATGAAGGCGCTCTTCCCCATATCAAAGAAAAGATCACTGCGGCAGCGGTGCTGCTGGTCATTGCCATGACCATTATGGTTACCGCGACCTATGCGTGGATCACCCTTTCTACAAGTCCGGAGGTCACCAGCATCGATACCACTGTCGCCGCCAACGGCGCCCTGGAGATCGCCATGGCAAACGGCACCGGTGCCGCCCCCGGCAGATCCGCCGCCGGGGACTCTACCGGCAAGGATAACAATGTGGTAAGAGCGAATAACACATGGGGCAACCTTGTTAACCTGTCGGATCCTTCTTATGGTCTGGCAAATGTCGTTTTGCGTCCGGCGGCGCTCAATGGCACTACCGGTCTGCTTACAAACCCCCTTTATGGAGTGGAATATGGTGAAGATGGGCGAGTAACTGGCATGGTAATTGGCGATGACTTTGCTTATACCTACTTTGACCCAAATGCCACCACGACGGGTGAAGGCATGTTCCTTGTGGACTTGAAAGGGGAACACCTTGGCGTACGGGCAATTTCAACAGTTAAATTTGAGAACCTTGAAGGCGCAGAGAAGATGAATGAGCTGTTGAAAGCAGCCAATGCCAGCTTGACTGAGGCAAAATCGAACTATGCCAAAATTACCAATGAAAAGGCAGAGCCCGGGAAAAGCTACATCACCTCGCTGCAAGGACTAATCCAGATTTATGCACAGAATGTAATTGATAAGAAGCCGCAAAATACACTTGATGTTACTGAATATGTTCCCAACCTGTATAACATGGTACAGGATATATATGACAGTGTAATGCTTAAGGTAGGCGAAAGCTATGTCTACATGGCAAACCTGTATGATGTACTAAAGGGAGACAAGCAAGGCAATTGGTTCGTGGGAAATAATGCCTTAGAGGAATTGATTGCGGAGTACAAAGCCAATAAGCTGCCGCAAGCATTTACCGAAGCGGCGGTGGGCTTTAGGCAGTTTGTAACGGATTATCAGTCGTTCCAAACTTACCTGAAAAAGGGCGAGAAGGAAGACTTCAGTGATTTATCAGCGAACCAGCAGAAAAACAGTCTTGCTTGCTGGGCATACAAGGCAAAAAGTGGTACTACGGTTCACTGGACAGATATAAACACCCAAATCAATTGGCTGTGCAGTATCAATACTGCAACCATAAATGGAAAAACACTCAATCAGCTTTCCAGTATGAGTGCTGCAATGGAACTCTTGAGAGCAAAGGATCGTGCGGCAGTATTGCATGATGGTGCAGTGAAGCGCTTGGAAAAACGACTGGGGCAACACATGAATCCCAAAATCACCATTACGGTAGACCCATCTGGACTGGGCGGTGTGGCTGCGCTTGCTGGAAAACAAACCCTCGATGCCACTGTGACCACCGATGCCGCAGCACCCTATGATGCCGAAGAGGACATCAAGGCGGTCAAGGCATTGAACACCGGCAGCTACCGCGGTGATACAGCAACTGCAGAGGACACCCATGCCCTGGCAGTGGATCTGTGGCTGCGCACCAATGCCGGTGCCAGCGCTGTGGTAACAGCAACGGTCGAAGAGGGCAAAGATAAGGACGGCAACAGCTACACCAAAACAACAGAGCCGCTCCGTGCTTACCTTACGCTGGAGGGTAAAGTCCTGCTGCAGGATATAGAACAGCGCGCCACAGTAAAGGCGCCCGATGGGAATACATATGACGCCTTTACTGCTACTGTGACATCAGGAAGCGACAAGTACGAGCAGGAGGTTTACCAAAAGAAACAGGATACAAATTACTACTATGTTGATGAGAACAACAAGGAAGAGAAGTTCTCCCCTCCCGCAGGTGCACCAGTTCAATACACTCCTAAAATGGAGAAGGTAACCATTGTGACCGGCTACGATGGCGTCAACCGTGTCTGGAACGATACCCAGATGGCACCGTACGAGGTGGAGGGCGCCACCAGTACCACGCAGGGCGGTGGTAGCTGCTATACCTTCTATGCTTCCACAGAGGCAGATCAGCAACGCTTTTTGGATCTGCTTGGTTCTATGCGGGTGGCATTTGTAGATGGCAAGGGAACCCTTATCGGTGCCGCCACCATGGATACCGAGCATTACTACGCCGAAAACGGTAAGGTAACAGTGCCGCTGGCACTGGATAAGTCCTCCGCAGTTAATCTGGGAGTGGATAAGGACGGCAATTCCATCTATGGCTTGATGCCGCTGGTAAAGAATGCAGCTACCCGCATTACAGCTATTGTCTATTTGGATGGCACGAAGCTGACTAACCAGATGGTGCTGGCAAGCGGTGATATTCAAGGCAACCTGAATGTGCAGTTCGGCAGCTGCACTGCTTACAAGATCACCACCGTAACACAAACTACAGATGCCGAGGGCAATGCCATTACTTCTACTGCGGTAGACTACAAGCAGGAAGGAAATGCCAACGAATCGATTGAAAATGAACCTGTTATGACCGAGACCATCAAGGTCTCTGCATCACTCAATGGCAATACAGATGTCAATTACGATCCTGCAAAACCCCAGACCAATGTAGGCGTAAATGTTAAGATAGAGGGCAAAGCGAGCCCCAACAGCGTTTATGTTCGGTTTATCCGTGCCATTAGCTCCACGCAGGGCGTGCAGCAGGAGATCGTGAATCTTACCGGCAATGGCGATAGCTGGAACGGCACGGTCACCTTTAACAAACCCGGTAATTATGTGCTGCGTACCGTATGGGTCGATGGAGCCGAGTATGACCTCAGCCACGAGCCGCTTAAGGTTACTATACGTGGTGCGTCGGTAAACAGTATTACCTGCGATGCCATCACTGGCGGCAATTTTGCCCGCATCATGCAGTCAGGGTCTTCGTTTAAGACGAATATGACGCTGGGCTTTACCACCAGCAAACAAACCCCCAGCCGCGTCAACGGCATCTTTATGGATGAGGACGGCCGTCAGGTCAATGTCCCGTTCTATCTGGAGGGCGGAAACTGGAAGGGTACTGCGGTATTCTATACCTCCGGTACCTATACCATGAAGTATGTCGAAATTGACGGCGACCAATTCGAGATCCGCACGGAACTTCAGCCCACGCTGGAGCTGCAGCTTGGTCTTAAGAGCGGTACCCGTATTTCTGCCAATGCCGATACGCAGGCAAAAATCCAAGCAATGGCGCCAGAAGGCATGATTGTTTCTCCCACACGCTTTGTATTGGATCCCTCCAAGGGCGGTAAAGATGGCGTTACCCTTACCGTTACCACCAAGCTCTACGATAATACCGGCGAGGAGATCAAGGGGCTTTCCGATGTGAGGATTTATTACAGCCGTGTCGGTTCTGTTAAAGGGCTAGATGCCAACCTTACATGGAATGCTTCTGCCGGCGCTTATGTTGGTGAATTCCATATTGAAGCTGCCGGTACCTACCGCTTCAGCTATGTCAAGGTCGGCACCAATACCATCACAGCGGCGACTGCCGATACCAACTCCATTCAGGTTATGCCGCCCGATGATGCTCTCTACATGCAGAACGACCCCCACACCGAGGAGTACCAGTATGCGCCGAGCAAGAATGCCAAGATGACCGTTGCCATCGCTTATTCCAGCGCGGCTACCCGTGTCAAGGCAGTCATTGAGGTAAACGGCACCGAGTACACCGTGCCGGGTATCATGGGTGCGGAGGATACGGAGCATCAGACGGAGGATATCACCTCTATTAACCTGTGGAACTTCTGGCAGGTTAAGCAGGCGGAGGAAACCGAGGATCGCCAGCCGTTGCCGGAGGGCAGATGGACGCTGAAATCCATCACCCTGTACGGTGTGTACTACGATGGAACATACTACGATGACGAAAAAGGCGTGACAGTCGATCTTTCCGGCGAAAACATTACCACCAAGGTCGTCAATGAGATCGTTGTCACCCTCAGCGGTACCAGCCGCAACTTCACCGGATACTTTATGGACGACCATAAGGTAAACGATGTAACGGTTACTGTTGCCGATTACGAGGGTCAGCCCATTACCGGCATCGCTGCTGTCTCCAATATCAAGGTCAGCTATCAGCATGGTGCTGTTGGCTTGGATAGCAAGTATGGCTACACAGGCGGAGGAACGGCTGCGGTGACAAACAGCACCAGCAATCGCAAATCCGGCTCTCAAACCGTCTACCAGATCGGTGAGCTGAACTTCCGGGAAGCCGGTCTCTACACCCAAGCCACCGTTCAGTTCCAGCTTGGTGAGGACACCATCACCGCAGGCAAAGAGGGCACCGGCACGGTGCTGAAATATGTGGTAGGCGGTGCGGCAAGCGATA
>USBC01000109.1 GCA_900552845.1 uncultured Oscillospiraceae bacterium
GGGGCACTGCTTTTTACGGTGGGGCTGATCACCATCACGCTTTTTGGCTTTGACCTGTACACCGGCAGGGTGGGATACTGGCTGACGCAGACGAGTGCCGAGCGATGGCAGACGCTGTTTTCTTTGCCCTGCAATGCCGTGGGCTGCCTGTTGGCAGGAGTGGCAAGGCAGCCGGTAGGGGAGGTGCTGGCACTGTGCGAAGCGCGCCTTGCCAAATCGCCGACGACACTGTTAACAGACGGATTTTTCTGCGGGGTACTGATTTTTATCTGCGTTGAGATCTACAAGACCCGCGGGACGGTAAAGGGAATTCTGATCTGCATTCCCACCTTTATTTTGTGCGGCTTCGAGCACTCGGTCGCCGATCTGTTTTACTTTGCCAATGCCCGCATTTTCAGCGGTCAGGCAATAGGAGCAGTACTGTTGGTGGCACTGGGCAATGCTGCCGGTGCGCTGCTCATTCCGGCGGCGCAGCTGGTATACCGGCCAAAGCCGGAACTGAAAACTGAATAGACCAGAGAACCCCTCCGGCATCACAAGGGACAGTGATGAACGGGGGGCTTTTTGTCCTCTGCTCCGGCAGCGGACAAAAGGAGGCGGATAAGACCGAAACCTGTCCGGAACCGGCAGGATAAGACCGAAAGCCCCCTTTTTGACCGAAAAAATTTTGTAAAAGACGGACGGATATTCCCCTCCCACTTGGGGGCGCCTGTCCAAAAACTGCACAATTCCGAGCCTTTGCCGATACTTTTTACCACCCGGCAGCAGTAGAATAGAGGGGTAAAAGGGACAGTTTTCCCTGTATTGATCGAGAAAGGAACGGGTAGAAATATGACACTGATGGAAAAAGCCGCTCATGCGGCGGAACGCAAGGCATTTGAGAAGGTCCTTGATAACTTCATCAAAAAGGGACGCACCGAGGACGCTGCGGCAGCTGCGCAGGAGCTGGTGGATATGGCGGAGAAAATTCAGGGCAGCGTGTGGAAAAAGGAATCCTTCGAGGTGCTGCACATGATCGCAGGTCAGCCGGAGGGCAAGTGGGCGCACTATGTCCAGCGAATTCTGGACGAAACCGACCCTTATATTCTCAAAACCTTTTTGACCAACGCTGTGTATGAGGGCGGCTTCCGCGGCTATCAGCAGGCGCAGAAGAATGCCGAAAAGTACGGCTGCAATATTCCGTGGCTCATTTTGATGGACCCCACCTCCGCCTGCAATATGCACTGCACCGGCTGCTGGGCGGCAGAGTACGGTCATCAGCAGAGCCTAACCTTTGAGGAAATGGATCGGGTGCTGACCGAGGCGAAGGAGCTGGGCACCCACGCCTGTCTGTTTACCGGCGGCGAGCCGCTCATTCGCAAAAAGGATATCATTCGCCTGTGCGAAAAGCACAGAGATATGGCATTCCACGCCTTTACCAACGGCACCCTTATTGATGATGACTTCTGCAAGGAGCTGCTGCGGGTCGGTAATTTCTTTGTTTCTGTCTCTATCGAGGGCTTTGAGGAGGCAAACGACGGTCGCCGCGGCGAGGGCCATTTCCAAAAGGCACTGGCGGCAATGGAGCTGATGCACCGCTACAAGATTCCCTTCGGCGTATCCATCTGCTACACGGCGAAGAACTACAAGGTCGTCACCAGCGATGAATTCCTTGATTTGTTGATCAGCAAGGGCTGCGTATTCGCATGGTACTTCCACTATATGCCGGTCGGCGTGGGCGCCACTACCGACCTTTTGCTGACTCCCGAGCAGCGCACCTATATGAAGAACCGCGTGCGTGAGATCCGCGGGGTGACCGGCGGCAAGGAGCTGTATTGCATCGACTTCCAGAACGACGGCGAGTTTGCCGGCGGTTGTGTGGCAGGCGGACGCATCTATTGTCACATCAATGCTGCAGGCGATGTGGAGCCGTGCGTCTTTATCCACTATTCCGGCACCAATATTCGGGAAAAGAGCTTCCTGGAGTGTTTGCAGCAGCCGCTGTTTTTGGAGTACCGCAAGGGTCAGCCCTTTAATGGCAACCATCTGCGCCCCTGTCCCATGCTGGAAAACCCCGAATTGCTGCCGGAGATGGTGCGGCGCAGCGGCGCCCGCTCCACCGACCTGGAGGCGCCGGAGAGCGCCGAGCATCTGTGTGAAAAGTGCAAGGCATACGCCGCCTGCTGGCAGCCCACTGCCGAAAAGCTGTGGGACGAGGAGCATCAGCAGTAAAACCGTAAAAGCTTTCGGTCAAGCCTTTTACAAAAGGCTTGCAGCTTCCTAAGACAGCGTCTTTGGTCGCCCACCGCGCGTCGGGCACAACCTCCACTTGAATCGGGCAGACCATCCGCTACACTACGGGCAGCCATCTTCCGCTTCGGTGTGCCCTCCTTTCCCCACAAGGTCTTACGACCTTGTGGGGACCCCAGAAATCCCATTTTTCCAGAGGGTGCTCCCAAGGTAGCTGCTTAGACTTGTACCTTCGGAAGGAAGGATCGTGTGAAAGGAAACCATCAGGGTTTCCTTTCGCGTTTAATAAAAACTGATTTTGCACGCAGGGCAAAACCAGTAGCGGCAGTGCGCAGCGCGGTCGCGCCCTGCAAGAGAGGGCGCCCCCTTATTTGCGGTTTTTGCTGACTTTCCTTTCGTCGAGCAGACGAAAACATTCGATTTCTCTCCTAATCTCCGTCAAATGCGCCACCGCATCACCGTCCGAACGGCGCTGCCGCCCGCAGTGCCGCTACAAACTGCGCCAGTGCTGGGTTGCCTGTGTCATTTCGCCACGCTGCAATGACCTCCTCCTGCTCGCCGTGTCCCGTCAGCGGGATAAACACAAGATTTTCCGCCGGAAAATATTTGCGCGCGGAATAATCCGGCAGCACCGAAACACCTTCCTCTGCCGCCACCATCATCAGAATGCTCTCGATATCGGAGGAGCAGAACAGGATATTGGGTCGATAACCCGCCTCCTTGTACAGGTTCATAAAAAAGGCGTCTCCGTAGGAATCCAATGTCTCTGCCGGCGACATATAAATGATCGGTTCTCCCCGCAGCTCCCGGCGGGTCAGCCGCACCCGCTGTGCCAGCGGGTGTCCGGCATACAGCGCTGCCACCAGCCGCACCTCCTCCACCGGCAGCCAGTCCACCCGCTCGTCCTGCTTCAGGTTGGTGCTGTCCCAGGTCAGAATGAGATCAAATTGATTGTTGAGCAGCCCTGCGGCAAGCTGATCGGTGGTGCAGCGGTAAAAGGTAATCAGCAAATTGGCGTGCCGCTGGTGGAACTGCCGCAAAAAATCGGTGAAGCCGCTTTGCTCGTAACCTTTCAGATAGCCGATGCGCAGGTTGCCGGTCAGCCCCGTGGCAGCGCCGTGTGTGCGGTCTATGGCATGATCCATGCGCTCCAGAATCGCCTTAGCTTCGGTCAGAAACGCCTTGCCTGCCGGTGTCAGCGTTACGGGGCGGGTGCCGCGGTCGAACAGGGGACAGCCCAGCATCTCCTCCAATAGCTTGATTTGCTGTGTTACCGCCGTCTGAGAGATAAAATACTGGTCAGCTGCCTTGGTAAAGCTCCGGCTTTCCGCAGCCGCTACAAAATATCGCAGTTGGTTTCGGTTCATTGGCGTTCCTTTCTCCACCGGCGGGCGCGCCTTCGCTGTCCCTCGTGCCGCCGCCCCTGAGGGGCGGCAGCCCTCGCCCGCTCCGGCGCGCCCGCCGGCTGCTGCACTATAACTTTTTCTTATATTATAATGTAAAATTCAGCCTTGTCAATGCACTCATTCCGCTCTATAATAAGAATACTTTTTGAATGAGGAGCATTGTATGCAAAGAGAAAATTTCCGTTCCCGCCTTGGATTCCTATTGGTCAGCGCCGGCTGCGCCATCGGCATCGGCAACGTCTGGCGCTTCCCCTATATCACCGGTCAGTACGGCGGTGGGTACTTCGTTCTGTTCTATCTCATCTGCCTTGTCATCATGGGTATTCCGGTCATGACGATGGAGCTTGCCGTGGGGCGCGCCAGCCGGAAAAGTGCCGTTCAGGCATACAAAACGCTGGAAAAGCCGGGACAGAAGTGGCATATCCATGGCTGGTTCTGTATGCTGGGCTGCTGCCTTTTGATGATGTACTACACCACCGTTACCGGTTGGATGGTGGATTACTTCTATAAATTCCTTATCGGCAGCTTTCCCACCGGCATGAGCAGCGAAGCCATCGGCGGGGTATTCGATCAAATGCTGTCCTCCCCGGGCGAGATGACGGTTTTCATGGTCATCGTTGTTGTGGCAGGCTTTTTGATCTGCAGCTTCGGCGTGCAGAAGGGGCTGGAGCGCATCACCAAGGTGATGATGCTGGCGCTGCTGGCGCTCATTCTGGTGCTTGCCGTCCACAGCCTGCTGCTGCCGGGCGCCGCCGAGGGCATGAAGTTCTATCTGCTGCCATCCGCCGAGAGCATTCGTGCAAACGGTCTGGGCGATACCATCACCGCCGCCATGAATCAGGCGTTCTTTACCCTCAGCCTCGGCATCGCCGCAATGGAAATCTTCGGCAGCTACATGAGCCGTGAGCATACCCTTGCGGGCGAAGCCACCCGTATCTGCGCCTTGGATACCTTTGTGGCGATCATGTCCGGTATCATCATCTTTCCGGCGTGCTTCTCCTACGGCGTCCAGCCCGATGCCGGCCCCCCCCTCATCTTTAAGACCCTCCCCAGCGTTTTTGTCAACATGGAGGGCGGTCGTCTGTGGGGCACCCTGTTCTTCCTGTTTATGACCTTCGCCAGCTTTTCCACCGTACTGGCGGTGTTTGAAAATCTGTTGGCTTTTGCGGTGGATACCTTCGGCATCAGCCGCAAAAAGGCTTCTGTCATCGGCTGCATCGCCATTTTGCTGCTCAGTATGCCCTGCGTCCTTGGCTTTAATGTCTGGGGCGACCTGCAGCTCATCGGCGCACGCGGCGTGCAGGATAGCGAGGATTTCCTTGTCAGCAATCTGCTGCTGCCCATCGGCGCAGTCGTCTATCTGCTGTTCTGCGTCAGTCGCTGGGGCTGGGGCTTCGATCACTACCTTGCAGAAGCCAATACCGGCAAGGGACCCAAGCTCCCCCGCTGGCTGCGCCCCTATTTCCGCTATATCCTACCCGTCCTCATCATTGTTATTCTGGTACACGGTTTACTCTGAAAATCGAAAATCAACCCAAGAGCCGCTCGCTAAGGGCGGCTCTTTTCGTGTCCGACAGCCGATAAATCTACCTCCCGCGCCCCTCGCAGCGCCCCGAATTCGGCTCCCTTGTGTAAAGGGTAACGAAGTGGCGGCGCGGTAGTGAATGATATGCCGGTGGCATATCAGAGCCGCGCCGTGACCGAGCTGCAGCGAGAAGCTGGCACGGCGTAGCCGTGACGGAGGGATTGTCGGAAGAAACTATGGATTAGTTTCTTCTCGCCTATCGGCGTCGCAAGGTTTTGCAAAAGGTTTTGGTTTGTACGCCTATCCGGCGGGGACTTCCTTTTGCTCGTGCGCGTCGTCACGGGCTGCGCTCCATGTCGGGTCGCTATTCCTACGGAATAGACAACCCTCCAACGCTCCGCCGCTCCTCCTTTCCCCAACGGGTCGTGCGACCCGTCGGGGTCCCCAAATGCAAAACACGCTTGGGGAACACCCCAAGACCCCACGCAACGGAACGCCCGCTCGGAACGGCTGCACCGTCCCGAAGCGTGGGCTAAACGGTGCTTATAGGGTGCCGCAGGCGCATCTGCCCCCTTCCCCTCCCCTCCCCCGAAGCGGGGGAGGGGGTTCCTATTCGACCTTCTGCTTGTCTCAACTCAGTGCTCGGCAAGTGCCGACTGCTGTGGGCATAAAGGGGAAATCAGCTAAAAAGTGTTAGCTCACTGGCGGTTTAGTCCCCCTCCTTTGAGGAGGGGAGAGGGGAGGTGGCTCGCCCTTCGCGCTCCAGCGCGCGGGCGATAAAAATGCCGCCGCAGGCTACCTTTGGAGCGCATCTGTGCGCAGTACGGATTTGTTTTTCTGCTATCAGCAGAAAAACAATATTCGTATCCAGCGCAGCCAAGCGTTGCGGGTTTTTAGGGCAGCAGCCCTAAAACGCTTTTGGGTACTTTTGGCGGGTCAAAAGTACCACCCCACCGGTAGGCGGAGAAACTATACTACAATTGAGGCTTTGCCCCGCCGTCAGGCGCCTTCAAACTCTCCCCATCATTTCCTCTGCTAAACCACAGCAAAAGGCTCCCCGTCTCTCGACAGGGAGCCTTATTCTTACATCTTACTTTTTCCCGTACAGCCCACGCTTTACATAGGTGGTGTGCAGGATATGGTGCGCCAGATGGCTGCCCGGCTCGCCCAGATAGTCGGCGTACAGCTC
>USBC01000110.1 GCA_900552845.1 uncultured Oscillospiraceae bacterium
TTCGGCGGTCTGCGACCGCCGGCTCCGGCTGCGCCGGAGCGCCCTGCGGGCGATGCACGCTATTCTCTAAGCTCCCGAAGCCAAAAAAGCGGCAAGGCATACCGCCCCACCGCCTTGTATTCTGGTTTATTCCGTTATGGGACGGATAATACCCATCGGGGTCTGCTCATGGCTCTGTCCCAGTGGGTTATCCCGCAGGATTGCCGCCATCAGTCCGCGGTCGGTGGAAAGAGGCGCCGCACCCATGATCACCCCGCCAATATCATTGATATCGGTGATCAGCACCGGCTTACCCAGAGAGGCATAAATCTCCGCCGCCACCTGATCGGGATTTTCGGGACCAAGCACCACATACTCATTGTAGGGCGGCAGGGTACAATCACAAGGCCCGTCGATGGAACGCGCTTTTTCACCCGCCACTTTATAGAACCACCCGCGAATCCCAAACAGCTTGCCCACTGCAGAAACGGCCGCCGCCACTAAGATACGGAAGGTTCCGCACTCCCGCAGCGCCATCTCCATCGTTTCCGGAATGCCCAGCCCAATGCCGTAGGGCGTCTTGAGTACAAACTTTGAAAGAAACTTCGCCAGCGGACGAGGCTTAATGTCCTTCATCGGAATGGCACGTTTTTGGGTACAGGCGACCGCCTTTTCGGTGATGAAAAGCGTATCCCCCTCCTGCATTTCTGGAGCAGCATATTTTTTCACAACGTCAACGATATGATCGGCGTCGGTAATGACGTGCGTTTTGATGCACAGGCGGCGGTACTTTTTTCCGTTCACCTCTATGATCTCATTTTTTCCGGGATTGACTACCATCTGCTCCCCAACCTCTCTTATTTCATTGTCAGCCACATTCCAAAAAGCGGCATTATTGCATTTTTACGCAGATTATTATATCACAGCCGTTTTCTTCATGCAATGTTACCGCTGAGATAACATTGCAGCGCTGTCGCATTGCCGCAAAGCTGCCAGTCTCCTGTGTTCGCAGGCAGAAAGACGCACTCTCCGGAACAGATTTTTATCTTCTCGTCGCCGCAGCGCAACTCACCCTCTCCTGCCGTCACCAGTTGGGCAGAAAAGCTGCTGCCGTCACAGCAGCCCTCGGCATCATTTCGCAACAAATCCACCGTAAAGCAGCGATACTGCCCCAAATGCTCGCCAAAGCTCCAGTCCTGCTCTACCGGTGAAGGGTTCAACACCGCCGGTGCCTTTTCGGTATGCAGAGGGCGTGACTTACCGCCTGCGCCCAGCCGTCCGTAATCGTACCGCCGATAGGTCACATTGGAATTCTGCTGGATCTCTGCGATCACCATACCTGCACCAATAGCGTGGACGGTTTTCGGCGGAATATAAAATACATTTCACCCCCGCAAGGCGGCTCATGCCGTCAGGGTGGCAGGAGAGCACCCATGCCTCTGCCGGCGGCTCGCAATCGCTTTCGATATGATATTTTCCTGCAATCTATTGCCGCCCCAGAGATAATCCTTGCAGGCAGGCTTTCGCTTTCACATCGGCACTTTGCATCTTTCCGGTCACTCCTCCACTGCCATACGCAGCAGCGTTCCCTCCGGTAGCTGCTCCGGATAGTCCATCATAAAGGGTGCGGCGGCATGCGGGACGCTCTCCACCGGTTCGCCCTCGGCATTGTAAAGCGCCGTCGGCGTGAATTTCCTTACCCCCCGCAGCGGCAGCACCAGCTCCAGCGGCTGTCCCACGGAAAATTTGTTACGCTGTACACACAGCAGGCGGTGATGCTCGGCATCGTAGCCGGCCACAACACCTGCCACCTCCCAACGCCGGATATATCCGCCGCTTTCGTAGCACTGCCCGTTTTCCGGCGCGCCAAAAAGAAATCCGGTGGTGTAGTCACGGTGACTCACCTTGGTCACTTCCTCCCGCAGCCATTCCGGGCAATGGTAATGCTCCACGTCCTGCCACATCAGGTCGGCCGCAGCACGATAAGCCCCCACCGTCACTGCCGTATAGTAGGCGGATTTCGCGCGTCCCTCGATCTTAAAGGAGTGCACCCCCGCCTTTGCCAGCTTATCCAGATGCTCAATGAGACACAAATCCTTTGCATTCAGAATATAGCTGAACCCGCCGTCCTCCTCCACCGGATAGAACTGGTTGGGGCGCTTTTCCTCCATCAAGGCATATTTCCAACGACAGGGCTGGGTGCAAGCGCCGCGGTTGGCGTCCCGTCCGGTCAAATACTGCGAAAGCAGGCACCTGCCGGAAACGCTCATGCACATTGCTCCGTGGACAAAAACCTCTACCTCCAGCTCCTGCGGGATACGGCTGCATACCCCCTCTATTTCGGTCAGCGGCAGCTCCCGAGCCAACACCACCCGCTTGGCGCCCAGCCGGAACAGCTCGGTGGCAGTCAGCCAGTTGGTCACCCCAGCCTGTGTCGAGATATGCAGATCCATATCCGGTACGGCACGGTGCGCCGCCATCAGCACCCCCATATCGCTGATAATGAGGGCGTCAACCCCGATCTCCCGTACCTCGGCAAGGTAGCGGGGCAGCAGGTCTATCTCCCCGTTATTCAACAGGGTGTTGCAGGTCAGGTAAAGGCGTTTGCCGCAGCTATGGGTCAGCTTGACCGCCTCCGCCAGCTCCTCCTGCGTAAAGCTCTTGGTTCCGGCGCGCATATTAAACAGCTTCCCGCCGAGATACACCGCGTCCGCGCCGAAGCGCAGCGCTGCCTCCAGTCGTTCCCGGTCGCCGGCCGGCGCCAGAACCTCCGGTTTATTTTTTATCATTGTATAAAGTTCTCTCCTTTTACAGCTTCATCTGAATGGAACGCCCTACCTCCAGCGCCTTTTCCTCGCCCTGCAGGGCAGCCAACAGATAAAGAGCAAAGGTCATCGCATTGCCTGCGCCGTTGGCGGTGATAATTCTGCCGTCCTGCTGCAGCGGTGCAGCGGTATAGCTGCCATGGTACTTTTCGTCATTCTCAAAGCCGGGGTAGCAGGTGTATTTTCTGCCGTGCAGCAGCCCGTTTTCGCCCAACACGCTGGGGGCTGCACAGATAGCGGCAACCCACAGATCCTCTTGAACAGCATAGGCTAACCCCTCCTGAATAGTAAGCGATTCTCCCAGATGGGTGGTTCCGGGCAAGCCGCCGGGCAGCACCATCATGTCGATTTCATCGGGAACGACCGCTTCCTCGGCTATATCGCAAACCACGGGAACACCGTGACTGCCTGTGATGATCCGATCCGTCCCACCGCCGATGGCAACGGTTTTTACCGTCACGCCGCCACGGCGCAGGATATCCACCGGAGTCAGTGCCTCCACTTCTTCAAAGCCCTCTGCCAAAAATACATAAGCCGTCATAGTCATTTCCTCCTTTCCAATTATTTCTGCCGGAAGGGGGAATCCCCTTTCGGCTTTTTGTGTTATATCCTGCGCTGCCGCATTTTTCAATCCATCGCCAAGGGCGTATAAATTGTCTGCGGAAGCTCGATATTTCCTGTTTTCCGAACCATCATCATCGGTTCGGTTGCCGCACCTTCCATCGGCACCGTAAAGGGCTCAGGCAAGGCAAGCCGCAGCATTTCAGCGCCCAGTGTCCGGCACAGCCCTTCTAATGCCGCCAAATCCTGTTCCTTACGGCAAAGCAGTTCCCGTACCAGCGGAGCTTCCCCCTCACGGCTTACCGCGGCACAGCCCATCGGCTGTGCCTGCGTGCCCAAAAGCCACAATTCACCGTTGTAGAGCCTCAGCCAGTCCCTTTGGGTCGTTAGCCCTTCCACACCCCATTGCAGCCCCCAAGGGGCAAATTTCCGCCGCAGGGTGTCATACTGCTCCGGTTTGGCTGGTGTGCAGGCTAAAGCTTTTTCCCCTGTTGCGGTGTAGTTCCCTGTCATCACTTTGCTGCAGTCAATAAAGCCGTTTTGGGCATAGAACCGGCGGTTTTTTTTGCTGTCGGGGCGCAGTAGCGCCGCTTGCTCGCCATGTTCTGTCATCATTCGACAGCAGTGCTCCAGCAACCCGCTGCATAAGCCCTGCCGCCGGCAGTCCGGGTGGGTCGCCACCCCATAGAAATACCTCGCAGGCACTTCACCCTCGGGGATTGCAAGCGTTACCGGCATGGCAACCAACATTGCCGCCGGAATGCCTTCCTTCCGTGCGCACCACAGGGCATTCCCATACCGCAAAAAAATGAGTTCCATTTCGGCGGCTGCCGCTTCGCCAAAGCATTGCAGAAAAATCTCCCGCAGGCGGGGCAGCTCGTCCGTTTTTGCCAAACCGTAGGTTATGGGCGGCATGGTGGGTTCTTTCACGCTTTTTTCACCTCACGCGTCACATACTTTTCCAGCAGCATCACCGGATAGTAGGATTCCTTGCTGCGGCGCAGCCCCTCATCGCCGGTGTCCTCCTCGCGGTTCACAAAGGTGAGGGACGGGTACTTCGCTTTCATCATTTTGGCGATCTCCCGGCATACCATCGGGTAGGCGCCCGGTTCATCGCTTTCCGCCTTTTCAATATTTTCGTCCATCATGGTCTCGTTGATCATGCTTGCCATGGCAAAGCCGTAAATTTTGCCGCCTGCCGTCAGCACGCCGCCGGTCATTTCCAGCTCGTCACATTCCCGCAGGGCACAGCGTACCACACAGCCCTCCTTGTGCAAGCCTTCATCGCTGCCCTCATTGATTCCCTGCCAATGGCCGTGGAATTCCAGCACCGCTTCCACATTTTCAGCGGTGATTGGCTCAAATTTCCAGTCTGGGTGCGCTGCCTCAAAGCGATTGCAGAAGTTCCGCTTGCCGTGCAGTTTTTTGCCGGCGTAGGTCATCAGCTTGTCAACCTCGTAAATATATTCGGCGTCGTCGCGGCTGGCAGTATAGGTAAACTCTCCGGGATAATTTGCCTCCAACCACGCTTTTTCGGTCGGCAGCAGCCCAAAGAACCACAAATCCTTCCCGTTATCGCGGGCGTCCTGCCGCAGCAGCTCTATCCCCTCGCAGAGGTCGCCGTCCCCATAGGGAAAGCCATAGCCGTCGCCGCTGCCGCTTTTAGTGAAAAGCCAATCTCCGGTCAAACAGTAGCGGGTCTTGTAAATGCCGCTCCACAGGTACATGGTAGCGAAGCTCTGGTAGCAGGCGCTGTGGTGTTTTCTTCCCAGAAAGGGCAAAAGGTCACGGCGTGCTGCCAATGTGATCGGTTTGAATTCTAACATAAATCTCCTTTGGTGATTATAATTTCAGTACTTCCCGTATTTTGCGGGCGATGACCTCGCGCGGAAGCATTTCGCCGTTTTCGGTGCAGCTCAGAATGATCCACCCCTGCTTTTCGGCTCCGTAAAGGGCAGCGGCACGGCAGTGCTGCAAATAGGCAAAATCCGCCTCGTGGATATCGCGCTTGGTTTCATCGCCGTGGTAGCGCTCACTCAGCAGACGGCGGGAAACCTCAGGAGCAACATCAAGGTAGACCACCGCCGTAGGACGGGGCAGCCCGACCTTTTCGTACTCCACCTCACATAGCCAGTCAAGAAAGTCGTCCCACTCCTTACGGGGCAGGCGGGACATCTGGTGCGGGATATTGGAGGTGGAGTAGCGATCCGCCACCAGTATTTTGCCCGCTTCGTAATCAGGGCGCCAGTGGCGGCAGTAGCTGGCATAGCGATCCACTGTGAAGAAAAGCGATGCTCCGTAGGGATTTACCTCCTCCAATGTACCAATCTCGCCGTGAAGATACATCTTGACCAGCGTGCTGGATGGGTCGTCATAATCCGGGAAGGAGAGCTTGCGACAGGGCAATCCCTTAGCGGAAAGGTGCTCGGTGAGCAGCGCCGCCTGCGTTGCCTTACCGCTGCCGTCCAGTCCTTCGATAACATACAGTTGATGCTCCATGATATATACTCCTCACTCCCGTTTATTGCGCATGCGGTAGATGAGATAAACCAATACCGCCGCAAGCAGTACCGCCGCCGTTGCGATAAACAGCCCTATGCTTTCCGCAGCCTTCCCCTGCATCAACCGTTGCAGCGAAAGGGCGGAAAGCACCAGTGCCGCCAGACACAAGAGCATTACCGGCAGTCTTTTATCCATGAGCTTCTTCCCTCATTCTTGCATATTTTTCCCGCATCTCAGCAGCTTTTCCGCAGGTCATTTTTCCCTCGGAGCAGGCGCCGCGCACGCACGCGGGACCGGCATTTTTGAAAAGATGGGGTGCGACGGAAAGGCAAAGGGAGAGCATCTGGTCAGCGACCTCACGGATCTCCCACTGGGCGCGCTGACAACAGCGCAGCTCAAAGAAATTCATCAGGCTGCGGGCGTTCATTGTTACAATCATTTTG
>USBC01000111.1 GCA_900552845.1 uncultured Oscillospiraceae bacterium
TCCCGATAAGAAAACATCGTGGGCCAAGAGAGAAGCGGTATAGCTTCGGCTAGTCTGATGACGTTTCCCTCCTGCTTCGAAGCAGATAGTGTATTTCCCCTCCGGGTTCGGTGTATTCAGAAAATCGTTGATTCCATCTATTTTCTTTACCGCTGCAGAAATCTCGCGCAGCGCGCTCTGCTGCTCAGTTAAACCAATAATTTTTGGCATATTCGCTACCTCTAAACCAAATATGATGAAAGATCCAGAGGTGAAAGGCGGCTCATTTTTTCTCCATCCCAACTTTGACAGCACAATTACTGTTGAATTCGACTCTCCGCGACAATGCCAACATAAAAAAAGTACCGCCTTTATCAACGTGATAAAGGCGGTTTTTTCACGAACGCTTTTATATCTCTGAATTATTAGCAAGTTCAGCGAATGGCTCCGCTTTCGCGTAGCGCCTGGAGCTGCTTCTCGGTATATCCAATGCTCTCAAGCACTTCATCTGTATGCTGCCCTAGGGTCGGCGGCATTCTGCGAATACTACCAGGGGTCTTACTCATTTTGACCGGGATTCCCTTATCCTGATATTTTAATCCACGGTATTCAAGATCCACGATCATATTGCGGTGCAGAACCTGGGGATCTTTCATGACCTCGCTCACCTTAAGGATTGGAGAATAAAGCTGGCCATACTCGCCAAAGATCTTTTCGATTTCAGCGCGTGTGTGCCGGGAAACCCACTCCTGAATTATATCGTGGAGTTCATCCACATGCTCCCACCGCTGAGCAGGAGTCGCATAATCCGGATTCGCACCAAGATCCGGCCGGCCAATCGCTTCTGCAAAAGGAGCCCAGTTATTTGCGGTTGCATTACCAAGCTGGCAATAACCATCTTTTGCTTCAAATGTATCATAAGGATATTCGGAGATATCACGGTTTCCCATACGTTCCGGCTCAGTTCCCGTTGCAGAGACCTGAACGATACCATGCTGGAGAAGCGCGATCAACGAGTCAACCATAGCAACATCAATATACTGACCCTCGCCCGTTTTGCAGCGATGATATAGCGCCAGCAGAATTCCCTGTACCAAAAACATCCCGGCAACGCTATCACCAAATGCGACACCAGAGCCTGTCGGCATCCCATCAGGCCAGCCGGTCAAATACATCAGACCGCTCTGTGCCTCAGCAAGATTGGAGTAAGCCCCCTTCTTTGCATAGGGGCCTGTCTGTCCATAACCGGAAAGCGATGCCATAATAATATCCGGTTTAACTGCCATCATTGATTCATAATCAATTCCAAGCTTCGCACAAACACCGGGGCGAAAATTCTCCACTACGATATCCGCTGTCTTCACCAGCTCAAAGAGGGCTTTCTTCCCCTCCTCGCTTTTGAGATTCAGTGCAACGCTGCGTTTATTACGGTTAGAATACATAAAGCCGATTCCTTCCCCATTCACATAGGGATTCCACATCCGGCTGCTGTCGCCGGATGTAACATTTTCAATCTTTATCACGTCGGCGCCAAAATCAGCTAACTGCATTGTTGCTATCGGAGCAGAGTAGGCTGTACTCAGATCAATAACGCGAATCCCATCCAGTACATTCATACCTTACCCTCCTTAGTCTTTTTCCCACCACATTTTCCCGTTATGTGGACAGAAGGGGATCTCTTCCTTGGGAATCTGAAAACCACGATTCATTTCCTTGGGAATGACACCAACATACGACCCTTTTGCAACCAAAACAGGCGGTTCAATAATGTTACAGGCACTGCTCTTACCACTCTTATCTACAAGTTCGCAGACCTTATAAACCTCCGCTTCCCAATCAAACGAGGTATTCCCCCAGCGGCTTACCCATGTCTTGATCTCAAGAAAATCGCCAAGATATACAGGGACAAACTGTTCCACATGTTTCCAACAGGCAAGGAGGCCCTCATCACCACCGACCATGATCGGCAGCTCAGTGCCTGCATCGTCCATCAGTTCAATAATACGCGCACCGGCAACCAGGTTGCCCGCGTAATGCGTATCGTTAACGCCCATCCGCAGTCTCATAGTTCCACGTTCCATAGTACAACAACCTTTCATTCAAATTTGATGAATAAATGTCTCCTCAACAGGAGCACCTGCCGCATGCGTCCGCGGCAGGTGCAAAAGAAGGGGCAGACGGAAAGCTTCTACTGATATTAAAGAAGTTCCACAACAATTCCTGCAATCAAAACAGATACGACGGTAACGGTCGCAAAACCTGCAATTACATACGGAGTGCCCAGCTTGCTCTCAATATAATCCCGTTCCTGCTCGGTCTTGCCAGTCGTAGTAGCGATCTCCCGCACAAGTACAACATTTGTGGGGAATCCAAGGAACTGTTCGACCCCAATTCCGATTGCCAGATTGCGGCTGCCACATATTTTCCATGTAGGAAGGATCCAGCCGGCAAGGAAAATCCCTGCGACGGCAGCTGCAAAAATCACAACGACCTGGAACAGAAGTGTGCCGATATCGCTCAAGGAAACCTTCGCCAAAGCAGGAATGATAGCACCAAACATGGCAATCATCATAATGCCGGTGGATTTGGACTGATCCAGCAGCTTCGGAGGGGCGATCCCAATAGAATTGCACAGGGCACCAAGGAGCAATGCCCAAATGCCATAGTTAACACCGGTCAAAGAACCGATCGTCGTTGCAATCCATGCAAAGAATGCTGTAATGCCAATCATTACGGTAGAGGAATAGAATGCCTTGTGCTTCTGGTAAAAGGGGACTCTCGCGGGCCCTTTCCCGCTCTTGTCACCGGTCTGAAGCGCTGCCATGTGGCCTTCAGGATCCTTGCGGAATTCCTCCAGGAGACGATTCGCTTCTCTAACCCCAAAATAGGAGGCAAGGGGTGCTCCAACGAGTTTCTGCAGCGCATAGATAACAGCTGCCAGTGCCGCAGCAATGGTCATACCCTTTTCAAGCGCGCCCTCGGTCATAATCTGAGTAGCAATGGTTCCGCCGTTCACAACCGGAATGGAAACGAGAGCAGAATCCATGCCAATCAGAGGGGAACAGCAAAGGATAATGATGATAGAACAGACCATACAGATACAAGCCATCGCAAGAGTACGCCACTCCTGAATCAATTGTCTGATATTGACGCCCGAACCAAGGTTAAAAATAACCATTGCCGGGCACCATTTGGCAATTATAGTCAAGCCCGCTTTATCGATAATGTCAGGAGGAAGCACCCCGGTCAGGAAGCCAGCCAAAAAGATTAAAAATGCGACCATGATCCCGGAAAGTTTGCCTTTTGTTGCAATGCCAATGACCTCACCGACCAGGAAGATCCCCAGCACAACAAACAAATAGAATTGCATGGTTCCAAACATGATAATTCTCCTTTTCTATTTACTACAATGTCACAAACAGATTATTTGGCCCACTTAAGTGCGGACCCCGCAAGCGCCTTGACGCCATTGAGCATTGCCGCTTCGTTCGGGTCAAATTTGGGGTTGTGATTCGTTATCGTCTCATGCGGATCATCAGACGGCCAGGCAATACTCAACCCATAGAACAGCCCAGGGCAGCCCTCAGTATACCAGGAATAATCATCAAGGTTAGCAAAAGAGAGATCAGCGCGGGTTGTAAAAACACCTTTACCAAACAGCTCGTCCAAATTCTTTTGCGTTTTTTCCAAAACTTCTGGATCGTTGTAAAGGCCAGGCACCCAAGTCATCTTGATTTCAGCTGTACAGCCAAGCGCTTCCGCTGTTTTGGTCACAATCTCAGTGAACCGCTCTTCGAGATAATCTCTTTGTGTACGGTCTGTGAAGCGCAGCGCTCCCTCGATAACTGTGGTATCAGCAACAACGTTGAACTTCGTACCACCCTTGATCATACCCATCGTAACGGAAACACTATTTTTATAAATATCCGTCGTTCCGCTTGGGATCGTCTGGAGTGCCGTAATAATGTGTGCAGCAGCCTTAATACTGTCACGCCCCATCCACGGGCGGTTGCCATGTGCGCTGATACCCTTAATTGTTATACGCACGATGTCCATGCAGTAACCTACCATGCCCGGAATAACACCAAGCATTCCAGCGGTATCTCTGGGTGCAAAATACCAGATATGCTGACCAAACATAACGTCAGGGCGATTGGCAATGTAATGCGGATCCTCTATGAATCGTGCTGCGCCGGATTTCCCTTCCCAATCAGAGGCACAGCCTTCTTCCGCGGGTTGGAAAACAAGTAAGACCCTGCCGTTGAGTTCCTCTTTGCAGCGGACAATCACTTCCGCAGCACCCATTAGCATTGCTGTATGCATATCGTGCCCACAGGCGTGCATAACAGGAACTGTTCCCTGGTCACCCCAGGTTGCGGTCTTTGTGGAAGCATAGGGCAAGCCAGTGTCCTCCTTAATCGGAAGAGCATCCATGTCTGCACGCAGACCTACGGTCGGACCGGGATGGGCACCCTTGATCACCCCTAGAACACCTGTGCCTCCGGCACATCCTTCGTACACTTCATCCACACCGATTGCACGTAGGTGATCTGCAACGATTTTGCTCGTCCTAAATTCCTGGTTGCCAAGCTCAGGATTCTGGTGAAAATCCCTTCGCCATGCAATAACCTTGGCATTGATCTCATCTGCGTATTGATTGATCAGTTCATCAAGTTTCGCCATATTCAGCACTCCTTTTCCCCGGTTTTATGCCGCCCATGGGTCAGCAGCTAAATCCGGAATGTTTTGTTTTTTACAGTCGGTACTCCAACGGAGGCCGGCTCCTTACCTACCTTTGGTATAAAGATAACATGCTAAACGGCAAAAAAACAGCGATTCTTTTTCAACACTTTATTGAGGTTTTCTCAACTATTGAATAAAAACAGGTCTAAAATCATCTGTATGAGAAATTTATCTCCATAAAACCGCAAAGTTTTGTTAATCATGACAATAGAAATGTAGGTTCCCTTATCTATAATGACGAATTTTCAATTTTGTCTCCATCTTTCCCTTTTTTCCGTTATAATGATGCTGCAGGGGGTGGCGAATTGTCAATTTCAGCTTATGAGATCGTTCAGCATGTTGTGGAACAAAAAAGCTTTAACCGCGCCGCGGAGATCGTCAATCTGACTCCGGGAGCCGTCAGCCGCTCTATCAGTGGCTTGGAGAGCCTGTTAGGATTTCCCCTTTTTGTACGAAGGAAACGCGGTGTCGAACTGACCCAGGAGGGCGAAATCCTCTATCCGTACATCTGCGATATTCTGCGCAGGGAGGAAACTCTGCATCAGAAAGTGGCGGAAATTCAGGGACTGGCCATCGGTTCTGTGCGAATTGCTGCGCTTGGAAGCGTGTGCATAGCATGGCTGCCGCAGATTATCCGCTCATTTAATAGAGTCTACCCGCATATCCACGTCATGATTTCTGAAGCCGAATCCTCCGATATTGTTCGCAGTGTTCGGGACAGCTTTGCTGATATCGGGTTTGTTGCTTTGCCCGGCGGAGAGGGCTTATGTGAGATTCCTCTGTACGAAGACCCTTTATACTGTGTCACCCCGCAAAATTACTTTCCCAAAGAGAAACACTTTGTCACGGTAGAGGATTTGGCGCAGATGACATTTTTGACCCCTCAGAATGGACGAGATATTTCAGTTATTCTTGACTTATTTGAAGAAAAAGACTCTTATCCTTACTCCATTCCGGTTATGGGTGACAATGCCACGCTTGCAATGGTTGAATGCGGCATGGGTTCCAGTATTATTCCTGGCTTATTTCTCGGCAACCGTACTGTCCGCGCCGGTGTATATCCCATTGTTCCCGGGCACTATCGCACAATCGGACTTATCACTACCTCCCGTGAAAAATTATCCCCTGCCACGCATCGAATGGTTCAGCACATCATTTCACAAATGAAAGAACGCGGGCTTCTGCATCTTCATGAACAGGTGCCTGAATGGATGTCACTACAATCCGATTAAAAACCCTCTACAATCCAAGTAAAAGTATCCAAGCTATTTTGAAAGACAGAATTACCTGGTTTTGCAAAAAAACACCACCACACCTTGTGAAAGTGTTGGTGGTGTTTGTCAATTTACGGGTCGGTAAAAACCGCATAGTCTTAAATAAACACGATGATAACACGCTTGACAAGGCCAGCCTCAATGTCTGCAATCATCTGCTGAAAGCCTGGGCGGTTGAATAATGAGGTGCGATAGTTTCTGGTCTTTTCGATGCGGAAAACTGCCATATCCGCGCCTCCTTTCTCTGGTTTTGAAAAGTGTTGATTTTGGCGCAAAAAGCCCCTGTCCTGCCTCCCGGACGCTTCCCA
>USBC01000112.1 GCA_900552845.1 uncultured Oscillospiraceae bacterium
TTACAAAAACCTATCCGATGACGGTGTTGAGGTTTCCGGCGGCGAAGCACAGAAGATCGCCATTGCCCGTGCGCTCTACAAGGACGCGCCGTTCATCATCTTGGACGAGCCGACCGCGGCGCTCGATCCCATCGCTGAAGCGGAGATTTATAGCAAGTTCGATGAGATCGCAGGCGATAAGACTGCAATTTATATCTCCCATCGCCTATCCTCCTGCAAGTTCTGCGATGAGATCGCCGTGTTTCACGAGGGCGAGATTATCCAACAGGGCAGCCATGCCGAATTGCTCGCCGATTGGGGCGGCAAATACTATGCGCTTTGGAATGCACAGGCGCAGTATTATACGGAATAAAGTACAGATAGAGCAGTTCTCGCCTTTGAGGACTGCTCTATTGGATTCTCCGGTAATATTTTGTTGAGAAACCTGCTTTTGCAGAAAACCGCTTTAACAAGTCTTGTATCAGGTGCTAAATATGGTGGAGAAAAGGAGATGATAGGGATTGCATCAGCACATAACAGGCAGCTTCCTCAAGGGGATAGCGGTTACCCGTCGCCTGCAGAAAAGCTCCTGCGGATTTCTTTGGGAATTACTACTCTCCAGCGACTGTGTGATAATTGGATCAACACCGAAAAATCGCTTGATCAAGCCTCTTTTTCGTATCCACAGTTCCTGTATGACCAACAAATTAGCGAAAATTCAAAAAACGAGGAGTGAAATAGGGCATTGGACGACGCCCCCATTGTCGGCTTCTACAGTCATTTCCAAGTGCCATTTATAGAGAATGGTTGACATTCCTATAAACTGACGATTTCCAGGCGAATTGTCCGTGCTTCTGATGAATCAGGGCTGACCCGATGCAGTTGGTAGTTGTCCAAGCGCTTTAGGACAACTTGATTTGGTCGATGCTTTACCTGTACTCAGTATTGGCTGTTTTCGGCTGAGGCGAAAGAAACGATACAAATACATAGCGGCGGGTCAGCTTCTCTCCTACCCATGAAATGCAGCGCCCCATGACAAATGCGCAAAATACCGTCCCCACCCCGATACCGCGAATATCATGCAGGAAAATTAGCGAAAGGGTTACCGTTAGGGTGAGACAGCCAAGGTCGAAACAGGTCTTTACGGTTTTATAGGGCTTATTCAAAATAGCCGCCAACTCTCGCGGAAAAAGATCGGTGGGGATAATTGGCAGCTTGCAGCAGTTTGAAAGAGCAATGCCAAGGGTCAGCGCTGCAAAGCTGATAAAAAAATATAGAACCCGCAGCATCGGAGAAAGCGGCAGCTTATTGATCCACAGTGCATGGACGTCCATCATCTCGCCAAAAGCAAATCCCACCAGAAATGCCAGCAGATAGCTGGGAACAAACCTCCGGCGCAGCAGCATCAAAGCCGCAACCAATGAGGTCTGAAAAATATAAGTCCAGGTTCCAAGGCTCCAGATCGACAGAACCTCCGAAATAACATATGGCACCGAGGAGATGGAGGAAATCCCAGCACCGCTGTAAAGCATCAAATAGACTGCAAAGCTGTTCAGTACCGCAATGATACACAGCGCCAGCTCTCCTCGAAAAATGTGCCGGGGACGGTGCCGACTTTGGGTTTGGGTGGACATAAGGATACCCGCCTTTCGGATATTATTTTATACGAAAAACACGCATCGGAACGCTGTGCCCGATGCGTGCTGTGCCGTGCGTCCCCGCGGCTCCCCCTACCGGAAGCCGCAGGAGAACCTGCACGGGCAGAGATACCATATCGTTTCCGTAGTAATCTTTGAGGAGGAAAGGATCAGATGGAAACGACCATGTGGGAGATGGTGAAAACAAGAACGATAAATGCGGTAAGGAAGCCGCCCAGCCATACGGAGCCTGTCTTTTTGTGTAGGACACGGCTCATCACAGCGGTGAAGGGCAGAATGAACAGCAGACCGAACAGCATGATGCCGGCGAGCGCGGTGGGGAAGGACATACCCACGGCGGCGAGCCATTCGGGGGAGGTGGTGCCGGGAATGTACTGGATTCCACGGACGCCGGTGGAGAATAGCTTACCGTAATCATAAGCAAACATTACAGCCAGACCGCCGCAGGAAACAACGGCGCAAAGCAGGTAATTGAGCCAAGCAGGGGCGTTATTGATGCGGGTAAGAGAATTATAGATCACGCTGCACAGCAGGAAGAACAGCAGCCAAACGGGCAGATACTTGAAGAACGCAACCCAGTGGGTGCTGTCCATCGGCATGATGTTGAACTTGAAGAAGGAGAAATTGGTGCCGGAAAGGGCGGAGCAGGCATACACAACCGCATAAATCCCGCCAAAGGAGAGAACTGCCAGCAGCAGGCTCTTCAGAATCTGTGTGAAGGGGAGCTTCAGCCCGGTATTGTCAAGCGTTGCGCCCTTTTTACGACCGATAAGGAAGAATACCAGCAGATAAAGCACCAGGAATACCCCGCCTACAACGCCGTTAAACAGCATCAGGGAGTTCATCGGAGCCATATTAAAGAAGCTGTTGGGCATGAACTTGGTAAGGAATTTGAACCACTGGGGCTGCATGTAGTAGTGATAGCCGATCAGCCAGTAGTACAGCAGGGGCGCGGGCAGCAGGAAGATGATATAGGGAATGATATACCCGATAACACCCTTGGCACCGTGGACGGTGCTGATGGAGGGAGCGGCCGGACGCACGATGGTGGAGAAGAAGGGGACCCGCAGCAGGGTGAGCGCCAGCGCTACAAAGGCGACCAGGGTGGCGATAAGGCCGATTAGGCCACAGGCGGCACGACCGTGCCATACCTGCTGGGTGGGGTCAATGGTAGCAACGCCGCCCCGCAGGGTGATATCAAAGAAATCGATGCCGTAGCTGATGGCGGTCTCGTCATAATAGGTATCGGAATGGGTACCGTCAAAGCTATAAGCGGCACGAATGGGCTTCATGGTCACGGCAGCGCTGGCAGCAGCAGTCACCGCTTCCTCACGGGTGAGGGGCGTGGCGCTGGCATCGCCGTACATAAAGTAGGTGCCGGAGGAAACATTGGTAGCGCCGCCGGTGCCATAGGCGAATTTAAAGCTGGTGGTGTATTGGCTGGAATCCTCCACGCCCCACAGAAGACCGGAGAATTCATCGTAGGTGCCTTGAATGGTGCAGATATTGACCGGCGCGGCATACAGCGGGAAAACGCCGTTTTCAGCAGTAACGCCATTGTAGGTCAAGTCGTTGATGTTGCGGACATTGTAATTATAACCGGTGAGTACCATAGAACCGGGTAATACAATCCCGGAGTTCATCGCTGCGCCGTAGGCTGTGTAAGCAGCGGTTGTTTCATCAGACCCTGCCGTAAGCGCTTCAGTATAGGCTGCAGTATAGGCTGCCTGCCATTTGGCATAGGCAAGATAAGCGCCCTCCTGAATAGCGGCGGTACCCATCGAGTGACCCAGCATGCCGATCTTGGTCAGGTCGATAAAGTCATAGTTCTTGAACTGTTGCAGGGCAGAGAAGCTGCCAAGGTCGGGCGCATAGTTTTCCACATTTCCCATTTCCGCCTGTTTGTATCCGTCAGGAGGCAGGGTGCTTTCTCCGTGGCCATACATATCCAGCGCCATTACCACATACCCGCGACGGCTCAATTCAATGGCATTCGCCTCCATGGCATCTTCGCTGGCGGTATAGCCGTGGCACAGCAGGATTGCCGGGGCCGGGGTTTCCGCAGTAGCTGTTTCCGGGATAAAGAGCTTTGCGTGGCTGGTGGCGCCGACATCGGTAGTAAATGTCAGCTCCTCGGTGCGGACTGTGCCGCCTGCGGTTTGGATGTTGTGACCGATGACCGAGGTAACGACCATCAGCACCAAACATACAGCCAGCACAATGGCGGACGCCCGCCATTTGATCGGGGTTTTGTTCATTGACTGTTCCATATTAAGCCTCTCTTATTGATCTTCAAATCCCTTCGCAAAGCGGCGGCGAAGGTTTGAGCAGTGCTGGGAAAGCCCGCTTTCGTGCCCGATTATAGCGGGAGGAAAACGGTTTGTAAATAGGAATAAATAAAGTTTGTCAAGTGCGTGGGGTTCGGACGGATATTTTTGTCTATTTTTTGTGGGACAGATATCTCTCCGCAGTACACTGTCGAAGCTTCTCTTTGAGAGAAAACAGAAAACGGCCTTGTGTTTTGATGTAAAAATGCAACAACTCATTCTCAACCATTTTCATTGTATTAAGTTTTTTTCCTTTAGTCTAGTGCATTTTCATCATTTTATTAAAAATATATGAACGCAAATTGCTGATGCAAAAGTGAAACAAGTTGCAAAAATAAAACACCCATATTTCCTTAATGGGTGAAGCCCTAAGAAACTCCTGCTCTCGTGCCCAAAGATAATGTACAACAACTTGCGCAAATAGAGGAGAGCATACGAGGAGGATTTTTAGGATCACAATTTGAGCGGGTTGTGCACCAATGTAACACATGTATATATATTGGGCTTTGCCGGGGTCATTCTACTGGGTGTGCTGCTGATGCTGCCGCGACCTTCCGGCAGCGGGGCAGCGCCCAATTCTTTGGGCGCAGAGTCGATTGCGGTGCCGTCAAAACCGCCGCGACCATTCTGACGATGTACCTTGCGCTGTTCTTTGGTGGAGGCGTTTTTATCAGCGCATATGAGAATCTCCCGCTGTCCTCCTGCCTGTATGAAGCAGCGTCGGCGGTAGGCACGGTGGGACTGACATTGGGTATTACGCCGCAGCTGCATATTCCCTCGCAAATGGTATTGATCGCGCTGATGTATCTGGGCAGAGTCGGCGGTCTTACCCTCATTTATGCGACGGTGTCCAGCAAGAAAATCGGCAATGCAAAGCTACCGCAGGAAAGAATCACGATTGGATAAGCAAAGGAGCATCTATCCCATGAAAAATGTTTTATTGATCGGAGCAGGCCGCTTCGGGCGGCATATCGCCATGCAGCTCTCTCAACTGGGGCATCAGGTCATGGCAGTCGATACCAATGAGGAACGGATCAACGATGTGCTTCCGTTTGTCACCAACGCACAGATCGGCGACAGCACCAATGCGGAGTTTCTGCGTTCGCTCGGCATCGGAAATTTTGACGTTTGCTTTGTGACCATCAGCGGCAACTTCCAGAACTCGCTTGAGACCACCTCACTGCTGAAGGAGTTGGGGGCCAAATGCGTGGTATCCCGCGCCGAACGCGACGTGCAGGCGAAGTTTCTGCTCCGCAACGGCGCAGATAACGTGGTCTACCCAGAAAAGCAGATGGCAAAATGGGCAGCGATCCGATTCACTGCCGACCATATTTTCGACTACATAGAGATCGACGAACGGCACGCCATCTTTGAAGTGCAGGTGCCGGGAGCGTGGGTCGGGAAAAGCGTTGGTGAGCTGAACGTCCGCAGAAAGTTCGGCATCAACATTCTCGGCATCAAACGAGCTGGGAAAACGGATGTTTCCGTTACACCGGACACCATATTGTCCGATGACATTACGATTTTGGCATTGGGTGAGTATAAAGCTCTACAAAAATGCTTTCGGATTTGAAAGGGCTTCCCGTACCGACAGAAAGGAAAAACATGGAGAAAAAAGCAAAACACAGCCGGTAATGGAAACGGGAATCCCGCGCTGCAGGGATTCTCGTCTGCGGCGACCTGGAACGGGCTTTCCGCCATGCAAAGGACTACTGGATTATAGACGGGGCGATTGCCGCCGGAAACATCTGCCTTTGCGCTCATGCACTGGGTTTTGGCTCAGTGTGGCCGGGGACGTGACCGCAGATGGATCAGGTGCAGCGCCAGCGGGAACTTTTTGTCCAGCCTGATACCGTGATCCCTCACTCGATCATCGCCCTCGGCTACCCGACAGAGGACACCAAGACACCCCGTGAGAACCGCCATGAGGAAGACCGGGTACATTTTAACAAGTGGTAATTATAGGAACAGGAGCGATCAAATATGAATCCGCAGGGCGGAAATAAAATGGCAGAAATGCCGATTAAAAACCTGCTGCTCAACATGGGTGCGCCCATGATGATCTCCATGCTGGGGCAGGCGCTTTACAATGTTGTGGATACCTTTTTCGTTTCTCACATCCCCGATACGGCGCAGATCGCGGATATGGGCGACAAGGCCATCAATGCGCTGACGCTGGCGTTTCCCATTCAAATGCTGATCATGGCGCTGGGCGTCGGAACAGGCGTCGGCATCAATGCCATGATTGCAAAAAATTTAGGACGCGGGGATCGGGAGCAGGCCAGCCGCACGGCGGGCAACGCCATGTTTGTGACGCTGTGCTATTTTGTGC
>USBC01000113.1 GCA_900552845.1 uncultured Oscillospiraceae bacterium
GGTCTTCTCCTCAAGAAATCGTTTGCATTCCTCCACCGTCCCGCCGGTAAGGGTACGCTTGTCCAGGGGCTGCGCGAACCGCTTTTTCATCAAAAGGATCATGTAGTCCTGCGACTCCGCCATGGCGTCGATCAGCTCATAGCGGAACGTGGAGGTGGTGACCTCCGTAATGACGGTATAGGACTCCTCGCCGAACGCAATATGATAGTCCTTTGTGCCTGCCAGCGTGTTTTTGCAGGCGATCATGCCGTTGAGCCGATCCTGAAACAGCAGAACGGACAGCAGCATCACCTCTACCAGCAGGGAAATCACCGTGCCGGCATCAAGCGTAAAAGGCTCTCCGTCGAATGGGATCAGCAGCAGAGCGTTGATGAAAAAGACGCTCCAGTCGAAAATGGCCCAAAGGATGCTGCGTTTTCGCCGCAGCACCTTGCGCATCGCGCGGGAGGCTATGGTCATAGAACGATTCGTGATGTCGCTGTGAATTTCAAAAGTCATGCATATTCTCCATCGTTGATCATTTCTGTTTTTGCAGCTTGTCTGGTTCCTTGCAGAAGTGTTCCGTCCAGAGCAGGGTATTTATAGATTATGTTATCATAACAGGAATAAAGTTTATGTTAAGTCTGCCTATTCTTTAAGAAGCCCTCTCAAATTCAGCACTCGCTTTCCTCGCGAGAATTTTTCTGCAGCGGAAAACTGACTCCCTTTGTCCGACTTTTATAAATTGCAGTCAGGCTGCACCGGAATACCTTTCTCCCTGAAATCGTCATGCTTGCTATGTACGCAGCGCTATCGCAGCATCACGCCAGCCTTGCGTTCACCAGATGATACCATGTCATCCCGTTTTCCTCATAGGACTGAAATTCACCGATGACGGTGATCTCCGCCCCCAGCTCCGGGTAATCCTCGGGGTAGGTAAGATCACCCTCCGGCACGAACTCCATGCCCTCGGCGCAGCAGGCGGTGGCGTCGGCGATAATGCAAGCATAAGCCACGGGGTCAGGCTGCAGCACGCCGTCCGTCACGAACTGATAGATGGAAAATCCCCCTCTCGCCTTGACGGTCTTGCCGAGATAATGCGCCGGGTCATTGTAGAGCATATTGTAGACCTCGGAGTAGACCATGGTGCTGCTGAGAACGGTCAGATCCACATCCACGCCGTCGGCAGATGCCTGTGGCTGTTCGGATTCCCCCGGCGTTTCCTGTTCTTTCGGCGTTGGAATGCTCTCAGCCGATGCAGACGATTCTTCATTGGAAGAAGATGCGTCATTTCTTGCGTCCTTCCCGCTGTCTTTCCCGCAGGCGCAGAGGGATGCCATCATACAGGCAGCCAGCAGCAGGCAAAAAAGCTGTTTCATCCCGCTTCCCCTCCCCTTGCGCGGCCAAGGGCCGAACAAACCAAAAATGCCAGAATATCCGCCGCCACGATGGTGGAACCCACCGGCGTCCCCGCCAGAATGGAGACAAGAATCCCCAGCGCCGCGCAGCTCACCGACAGTACGGCGGAGCAGACCGTCACGGACCGGAAATTCTGAAAGAGGCGCATGGCGGACAGCGCCGGGAAGATCACCAGCGCGGAGATCAGCAGCGAGCCGACCAGATTCATCGCCAGCACGATGACCACAGCAACGATGACGGCGAGCAGCAGATTGTACAGGTCTGCCTTTGTCCCCACCGCCTTGGCAAAGTCTTCGTCAAAGGTCACGGCAAAGATCTTGTTGTAATAGAGCAGAAACACCGCCACGACCACCACGGACAGTCCCGCACACAGCCAGACCTCGCTTTTTGACAGCGTCAGGATGGAGGTGGAGCCGAACAGCGTGCTGCACACATCGCCGGAGAGGTTGGACGAGGTGGAGAAGAGGTTCATCAGCAGATACCCGATGGCCAGCGCTCCCACTGAGATCATGGCGATGGCGGCATCGCCCTTGATCTTCGTGTTCTGCCCCGTGCGGAGCAGCAGAACGGCACAAACCACCGTGACGCCCAGCGTCAGGGGCATATCGTCCGTCAACTTCAGCACAGCGGCGATAGCCATCGCGCCGAAGGCCACATGGGAAAGCCCGTCGCCGATAAAGGAAAATCGCTTGAGCACCAGCGTCACCCCCAGAAGCGACGAGCACAGTGCGATCAGCACACCGACGATGAGCGCGTAGCGCACAAAGGGATAGGTCCAGTAGAACGCGATTTTTTCAAAGATCGCCATCATTGCGCCACACCACCCTTCTGCCATACCTGGGGGAACTCGTTCAGGTAAGCCGCCTTGGTGCCGAAGAAGACCGTGTCCCCGATGTGCAGGATGTGGCTCGCATATTGCAGCGCCGCGTTCAGGTCATGGGAGATCATCACAACGGTGATACCATCTTCGTAATTGAGCTTTTGAATGAGCGCATACATTTCCGCCGTCACCTTTGGGTCGAGGCCAGAGACCGGCTCGTCCAGAAACAGCATTTTTCGGGTAGCGCACAGGGCGCGGGCGAGCAACACCCGCTGCTGCTGACCGCCGGAGAGCGTCCGGTAGCAGCGCTTGGCAAGGGGCGTGATCTGCATTTTCTCCATGGCGTCCACCGCAAGCTTCTTTTCTTCTTTGTTATAAAAAGGACGGCTGCCGCAGCGTCCCTGGCATCCGGAGAGAACGATCTCTCTCACGGATGCCGGGAAGTCCTTCTGGACAACGGTCTGCTGCGGCAGATAGCCGATCTCATTTTTCCTCAGCCCGTCGCCCGTCAAAATTCTGCCGCTGATGGGCGGCTGCAAGCCAAGGATCGTTTTCATAAGGGTACTCTTGCCGGAGCCGTTTTCTCCCACGATGCAGAGGTAGTCGCCCGCAAAGACCTCAAAATCAAGGTCTTGCAGAACGGGCTTCCCATCGTAGCCGACGCAGAGCTTTTGACAAGTGAGCTGAGCCATCATCCTACCCCCTTAACCCAGTGCCTCTTTCAGCACGGAAAGGTTCTGCTCCATCACGGAAAGGTAGGTAGCACCGTTTGCAGCATCCTTGGAGGTCATGGACTGCATGGAATCCATGGTCAGCACCTTCTGCTTCTTCCCGGCAGTGCTCTGGACGATGGTTTCCGCGAGCTTGTGGTTCTTGCCTTCGATGGTCAGCACGCAGGGCAGCTTCAGCTCGTCTACCTTCTTTGCGAGGAAGGATACCGTTTCAAAGCTGGCTTCGCTCTCGGCGGAGCAGCCCGCAAAGGCGGCGTAGTAGCTCAGGCCGTAGTCATCCACCAGATAGCGGAATGGGAAGCGGTCGCCAAACAGGACAGTCTTGCGCGCCGCGCCGTCCACGGCGGATTGGTACGCGCCATCCAGCGCGGAAAGCTTTTCGATATAGGCGGAGGCGTTGGCGGCGTAGGTATCCTTGTTATCGGGATCAAGCTCCTGCAAGGCATCGGCAATCGCGCTGACCAGCGTTTTGGCGTTCTTCAAAGACAGCCAGACATGCTCGTCCTTTTCCTCCCCATGGTCATGCCCCATCAGCTCGTCAAGGATGTCCTCTGCGGAAAGCGCGTCCTTCACAAAAAACGGATTGGTCTTGCCACTCATCAGCGCATCAAAGCCGTCGTTGCCGAAGTAGATATGGAAATGCTCCGCCTCGCCCGGCTCGTGGCCGTGGTCGTTGAACTGCACATATTTGGGCGCATCGGCACTGGTGGTTTCGAACTGATAGCGGACGCTGCGGATCGTGCCCTCATCATTCCGCTTCGGCTGATAACCGGCATAGGTGTATTCAGCGGAAACGGTTTTCCCGTCTGCATAAGTGAAGGTGATCGTGTTCCCGTTGATAGAGATCTTCTCGGCGTCGCATTGCCACGAAGCCTTAAACTTCTCCAAATAGGTGTCCTTTGTGGTCGAGCTGTCCTCGTCCTCATCCGCCCTGTGTTGGCAGAATTTGTCCAGGTCGCCGTTCAGCAGATAGGGGTGCAGGGACTTCCACGCACCGGCGAAATCCGAGAGGGTGCGATCCCTGATGTTATCCTCCGTGAGCTGTTTATCGTGGCTGTGACCGTGGTCGTCCTCCTGCATGCCCTCAACGGTCTCCTCCGTTTTTACGGAGTCGCCCAGCACCTCCAGCAGGTTGATGACCTTCATATTCCTGTTGGCGGCGTTTTTCAGAGCGTTTTCCACCCAGCCGTCGGACTCGCCGCCCACATAGACGAAGAGGTCGCAATCGGAGATCCTGACAATATCATCTGCCGTGGGTTGATAGCTGTGCAGGTCAACGCCGTTATCCAGCAGCATGGTGATCTCGGCGTTATCCGCCTTGTCGCCCAGGATCGCCCTGACCCAATCGTATTCGGGGAAGATGGTCGTGACGACCTTCAATTTGCCGGCTTTTCCGGTATCCTGCGGCTTTCCGCAGCCGGCAAGGACGCCGGCCAGCATCATTAGCGCAAGCAGCAGCGCAGTTATCTTTTTCATAGGCTATATGTACCTCCAGATTATGATAAGAACGTAAAAATGGGCGCAAAAATACAAGGGTGACGGCAACGCCGTGAAAGCCTATCCGAAAACGGATAGACTACACCCTTGTAAATAGTTCTTATTTAATCTGAAAGCTTGACCTTGAGTGAAACCAAAGTAAACGTGCGGACAAGCTCCGCGCAGGAGGGAATGATCCTGCACAGGGCATACCTGACCGCTACGGCGAAAACCGCGGCAGCACCGGCAAGCCCAATGCTCTTGAGCAGATTTTCACAGGCCTGCAGCTGGTGGCAGATGGCGCAGTCCTCGCCGGAGCAGTTGTGGTTGGCTTCGACCGCAATATAGACAGCGGAGGACAGCATGACAGCCGCCAGCACGGCTGCCAGCAAGCCTGTGATCAAACGAGATTTCTTTGTCATGGTCTGTCCTCCTTCCAAATATTATTCTTCCCGGCAGTCCGCGCAGATGCCATAGAGAACTGTGTCGGCGGCGTCCAGCGTGAATTGCTCGCTCTGCGCCAGGTGCTTTGCAAACAGGGCGGCGTTGCCGCTTGCCATGTGAAAGGTCCTGCCGCACTTTACACAGCTCATGTGCAGCGCACCCTTGCAGCTCTCGGCGTCAAGGTACTGATAGTAGACCTCCCGCGTGCCGCTCTTGCTGCTGCGCCGCACTTTTTCTTCCGCCTCTAACTGTGCAAGGTTCCGGTATACGGCGCTGAGGCTGATCTTTTCATCCACCAGCGCGTCCGCAATCTGCCGTGCGGACAGCAGCTCATCCGGGTGCCGGCTCAAATAGGCAAGCAGAGCCTTCCTCTGCCGCGTGCTGTAACTGGACAAGTCACCACGCCTCCAATTTGCAATTCATTTGCAATTCAGCATAACACGATGCCGCTCCAATGTCAATATGCAAATTCGTCGCAAATTAACCGTCAGCGCGGATAGTGTCTGCTCCGCTGAAATGGGCTGCGGCAGAGCTGAATGATCCGCGCTCTGTTTTCGGCGGTGAAAAGGCAGCGGCAAATGCCAGGTGAAAAAGCGGTAGAAAAACCTGAAAAGATATGCTTCACACTTATCAAACCGAAAAAGCTCTTTCAGAGCAAAAGGCTTTCATTACGAACAGCAGCTGACCCTCCGTATGTACTGAAGCATACGGAGGGTCAATCGGCGTGTGTGGCCTGCTCAGTCGAGCAGGGGATTTCTTTTCTGCTGCGTCAACGTATTCGTCTGTGGCTTATCCCTCAAACAAATTCAACAGGTATCCGTAGCCCTCGGCCTCCATTTTCGCGTAAGGCACGAAGCGGAGGGCGGCGCTGTTGATGCAGTAGCGCACACCGTTGGGCGACTCCGGGGCGCCGGTGAACACATGACCCAAATGGGAGTCACCGGCGCGGCTGCGCACCTCTGTGCGGCGCATGCCGTGGCTCAAGTCATCCCGTTCCACCACAGCAGGACTCTCGATGGGCTTTGTAAAGGCGGGCCAGCCGCAGCCGCTTTCAAACTTATCCGTAGAGGAGAACAGCGGCTCGCCGGTGACGATGTCCACATAGATGCCCTTTTCGAACTTGTCCCAGAGCTCTCCGGTAAAGGCGCGCTCCGTGCCGCTCTCCTGCGTGACGCGGTACTGCTCCGCCGTCAGCGTGTCCCGGATGGTCTCCGCCGCGGGCTTCCGGTAGTCGCCCGGATCGATGCGAAGCCTGGAGAACAGCTCCATCTCCGCCCGGGGGATGTGGCAGTAGCCGTTGGGGTTCTTTTCTAAGTAGTTTTGGTGATATTCCTCGGCGGGATAGTAATTCTTCAGTGGACCGATCTCCACAAAGAATTTCTCGCTGCGGCCCCGCTCAATGCCCGCGATGCGCT
>USBC01000114.1 GCA_900552845.1 uncultured Oscillospiraceae bacterium
CGCCCGAAGGGCAAGCCGTCCGCAGGACGGCTTGACCTGCGGTCGCCCTGCACGGAAAGCCCTGTCATCGGGGAAAGCACAAGAGCAAAACGGAAAGGAGAATTGCCATGAAATATACAGCCGGAGCGGTATATGATGCCATTGATGCGCTGGCGCCCTTTGGGAGCTGCATGGAATGGGACAATGTGGGACTGCTGGTGGGTTCGCCGGAGGCGGCGGTGAACGGCGTGCTGGTCACACTGGACGTGACCACCGGAGCGGTGAAAAAGGCACTGGAAATGCGTATGGACTGTATTGTCAGCCACCACCCGGTTATTTTTCACCCGCTGAAGCGGCTGAGCACACAACATGCAGCGGGGCTTTGTCTGGCAAATGGGATTTCGGTCATCAGTGCGCACACCAACTACGACTTTGCTGCGCATGGGGTAAACTATGCATTGGCAGCGGCGCTGGGATTGCAGAATATCCGTCCCTTTGGGCGGGAAAACGCCGCAGAACCGTGGTACTCACTGGTAGTATATGTGCCGGTGACCCATGCGGAGACGGTGTACCATGCCATGAGTGCGGCAGGTGCCGGTCGGCAGGGCAATTACAGCGGCTGTGCCTTTTTGAATGAGGGAGAGGGACGCTTTCTGCCGCAGGCGGGGGCAAAGCCCTTTTTGGGGGAGGAAGGCAAGCTGGAAAAAGCCGCTGAAGTACGGCTGGAAATGCTGTGTGCGCCGGAGCAGACAGAAGCGGTGATTACTGCGATGCGCACTGCCCACCCCTACGAGGAGCCGGCATTCAGTATACTGCCGAACCATGCATTGCACACACAGGAATCATACGGAATGTTGGGTGAGCTGCCGCAGTCCCTGCTGCCGGAGGAGCTGGCAACACTGACCGAGCGGATGCTGAGTACCCATGTGCAGTATGTCCCCACCGCAAAGAAGATAAAAACGGTGGCGGTGTGCGGCGGCGCAGGCAGCGATTTTATGGGAGAGGCTGCCGCAGCGGGCGCCGAGGCATTCCTGACCGGCGAGGTGAAGCACCACGAATGCTTCATGGCGGCGGAGCGAGGGTTGTGCCTGATGGCAGCGGGACACCATGCCACCGAGCATATTGCCATGCCGCAGTTGGCACGGCAGCTGCGGGAGGCACTGCCCGACCTGCCGGTGGAGGTCTTTAACAGCGCCCCGACCTGCTGGGGCGGGGAGCGATGAGTGTACCAGCTTGACGAATGACATAAAAGGATAACAGCCCAGCCGGCAGTGAGGCACGGAGCGCCCGCAGGGCGTTCCGGCGCAGCCGGAACCGGCGGCGACGCAGTCGCTGCCGAGCCCGCCGCAGGCGGGCTGCCCTGCGGGCGGACATGGGCTTGCACAGATCTGACTTAGTGCGGTGCACAATGACGCATGGGCATTGGAACGCATAGGAAGCATAACCGAGAAAGAGCGCCCCGACCGATGAGAAAGGAAGGGACGTGAAATAAAAAGTTGAGAGACGAAAGAAACAGGGAGCAACGAATTTTCCGAGGAAAAGGAGCAGACGATTTATGGTAGATTACAGCAGGCTGCAAAACGGCAGCGATGTAAGAGGTGTGGCGCTGCCGCTGGTGGCATCGGAGCCGGTGAACCTGACCGAGGAGGCGGCGGGACAGATTGCGCGGGCTTTTGCTGCATGGCTGGCGGAACGCTGCGGCAGACCGGCAGCCGAATTAAAGGTCGCAGTGGGGCGGGACAGCCGTCTTTCCGGCCCCAGCCTGCAGCGGGCAGTGCTGACCGGTCTGACTGCCATGGGTGCGGTGGCGGCGGATTGCGGCATGGCAAGCACCCCTGCCATGTTTATGGCAACGGTACTGCCGGGCTGTGACTTTGACGGTGCAGTGATGATCACTGCCAGTCACCTGCCGCAGAACCGCAACGGACTGAAATTCTTTACCAAAGCGGGCGGGCTGGAATCTGCCGATATTAAGGAGCTGCTGCGACGCGCTGCAGAGGAACCCGAAGCGGCACGGCTGCATGGCAGACTGACCTCTTTTGATATTTTGACGCCGTATACGGCAATGCTGCGGCAGTGTATCATCACCGGCGTGCAGGGCGGCGAGCGCCCCCTTACCGGCATGAAGATTGCCGTGGACGCCGGAAACGGGGCGGGTGGCTTTTATGCTACGCGGGTGCTGGCGCCGCTGGGCGCTGATGTTTCCGCAAGCGTGTATCTGGAGCCGGACGGCTCCTTCCCCAACCATGTGCCAAACCCTGAAAACAAGGAGGCGATGGAAAGCCTCCGCAGCGCTGTACTGGCAGGCGGCTGTGATCTGGGGCTGATATTTGATACCGATGTGGACCGTGCAGGTGCGGTGCAGGCCGACGGCACCGAGCTGGGGCGCAACCGGCTGATCGCACTGGCGGCGGCGATTGCGGCGGAGCAGGCGCCGCACAGCACCATTGTGACCGATTCCGTGACCAGCGACCAGCTTACCGGGTTCATCGAGCAGAAGCTGGGCTGCCGCCATCATCGCTTTAAGCGGGGCTACAAAAACGTCATCAACGAAGCGATCCGGCTGAATAAAGCGGGTGAGACCTGCCTTTTGGCAATGGAAACCAGCGGACACGGCGCATGGCAGGAAAATTACTTTTTGGACGACGGTGCATATCTTGCTACCAAGATCGTCATTCGCTATGCACAGCTGCGGCGGCAGGGCCGCACCCTTGCCGACCTGCTGGAGGGAATGAGAGAGCCGCTGGAGGCGAGGGAGCTGCGGTTTCATCTGCTGCCGGAGGACTTTAAGGCAGCCGGCGCAGCCGTGCTGGCAGCACTGGAACAGTACGCTGCCGGTCAGACGGGCTGGGTGCCCGCACCCCACAACTATGAGGGGCTGCGCTATTCTGTTCCGACACAAAAGGGCTGGTTCCTGCTGCGCATGAGTCTGCATGATCCCTTGATGCCGTTGAACATTGAAAGCGACTGCCCCGGCGGGGCAGAGGAGATCCTGCGGGAGCTGACGCCGTTTTTGAAGGCACAGACGGTACTGGATACTGCTATGCTGGATTGAGCGAGGGCGGGGCGTGAGGGGAACAAGGGGCGCAGCCCCCGACGGCGAAGCCGTCGGCGCGGACTTTCGTCCGCGGGAACCGTCCGCAGGACGGTTCGGGCTGCGCCCCTGACCCTGCCCACTGCACCGACCTGCCGAGAGAAACCGACCCCGAAAATCAACCACATGGAGGACTGCCAATGCCAAGCAGCAAGGAATACCTGAATTATATTTTGGAGCAGCTTGCCCCATTGGAGGAAATTGCCTACCGCCCGATGATGGGAGAATATATCCTCTATTATCAAGGCAAGGTGGTCGGTGGGGTCTACGATGACCGTCTGTTGGTAAAACCGGTAAAATCTGCGGTTGCCTATCTGCCGGCGGCGCCCCGGGAGCTGCCCTATGACGGTGCAAAGGAAATGCTGCTGGTGGAGGAGGTCGATGACGGGGAACTCCTGCGAGGACTGCTGCGGGCGATGGAGCCGGATCTGCCTGCTCCGAAGCCCAAAAAGCCAAAGACCCCAAAGGCAAAGAAGGAGTGATGCCGCATGGCAAGGTGGATCGCCCTGCTGCGGGGCGTAAATATAAGCGGGCGGAACAAGGTGGCGATGAGCGAGTGGAAGGTCGGATTGAGCGCGCTGGGTTATGCCAATATCGTGACGCTGCAAAACAGCGGCAACGCGGTATTTGATGCTGAAGGCGCCACGGTAGCACTGAGCGGTGCCATCGCCGGTCTGATGCGGGAGCGCTTCGGGCTGGAGATACCGGTTTATGTGACAAAGCAGGAGACGCTGCGTTCCCTACTGACCCAAGCGCCGCCGTGGTGGGGCAGCGAGGATAAGGCGATCTATGATAACCTGATCTTCCTGCTGCCGCCCTGCACCGCCGATGAACTATGTGAGGGGCTGGGCGAACCGCACCCCACACTGGAAAAGGTATCCCCCTGTGGAGACGCGGTGTTCTGGAGCTTTGACCGGCAGAAATACCAAAAGACGAACTGGTGGGCGAAAACGGCGCAGGAGCCGATGAAAGACAAGATCACCATCCGCACCGCGGGCACGGTGCGGAAGCTGGTGGAACTGTAAATTAAATAATCCAATAAAAAAATCCCCGCATGGGCAAGTCATGCGGGGATCGGTTTATTTATACTGCGGGGAAAATATCAGTAATAGCCGGTGATGTGGTGGTCGCTGCCCGGGGCGAGTTGTACCAGCACGGGACCGTCCAGCCGGCGGGTGGTTTCTCCCTGCCGGATAAACAGAAAGTGGCTGCAATACAGTGCCTGCCCCGCCCGAACCATATTCATGGGGTCGTAGCCGCAGATGGCGGCTTTGCAGGGAACAAAAGCGTGCGCCTGCCGGTGCGCTTCGATGAGCGTTTGCTGCTTTTGGGTATGTTCGGTGAAAAGGGCGGTCAGTGCCGCTTCCTCCGGCGCGTCGGCGCACAGTACCTCGGTGGGGCGGTTCTGTTCGTACAGGGTGGTGCCGGTAAAGTCATTGTAAAGCGGCAGCCCCAGCCGCTCCAGCGTAAGGCACAGCACCGTGCCGGTGTAGTAGCACAGCCGCCGCGCGTCAAAGAGAAGCGGCAGCTCGTTTTCCAGCTTTGCAAGGTAACACGCCAGTGCTTCGGCATACTGTGCGGGATCCAGCACCCGCAGGGCGCGCAGGCACACCGTTTCCGCCGTGCCCTCTATCGTCTCGGCTTTCCACTCCTCTGCGACAATTTGGGGAAAATGCGCGGCACGCTCATTCCGCAGGGCGGCAAAGCGCCGGAATTCGGCGGCATCACCGGTGCGGCAGGCGACGGCAAGGGCGCAATTTTCCGCCAGCTTCAGCTGGTAAAAATCCTGCTCCGTCGGCGCATTCAAAAGGCGCAGATCATCAGGGAAGCGGTGCTCCCCCTGTTCGAACTGGAAGCAGTGGAACATCTCGTGCGCCATGCTGGCGGCAAGGCTGACGGGCGGCAGGGGGTCAAGCGCGACGCTCCAGATGGCGATGTGCTGTCCCTTGTATTCGATGGAGGTGTTGCCGAGGAAGCGGTCGTCCCATGGGAAAAGCTGCCCATCCAGGCAGACCCGTTCTTCATTGTACAGGGCGAATGGGAAGCGGTGGTATCCAGGGTACAGGGCGGAAAAATCCAGTCGGTCAAGTTGCTGTGCGACTGCTTGGGATAGGGACAAAAGCTCCATGGCGAAGCTATATGCTGTGAAAGGGGGATAAGAAATCGCCCATAGAAAGGAGAGTTTTTCAATGAAAGCAAAGAAAACGGACAACGGCAAGATAACCGCACTATACGAGCGTCTTTCCCGCGACGACGACCTCACAGGCGACAGTAACAGTATAATCAATCAAAAGAAGCTGCTTGAAGATTATGCAAAATCGCATGGCTTTACTAACTGCGTCCACTTTACCGACGATGGGTGGTCTGGGGCTAATTTTGACCGTCCGAATTGGAAGCGCATGATTGAAAGCATTGAAAGCGGCGAGGTTTCCCATGTCCTTGTAAAAGATTTAAGTCGCGTCGGTAGGGATTACTTGCAAGTGGGATTTTTTACCGAAGTGATGTTCAGAGAAAACGGCGTGCGCTTTATCGCCATTGCCAACGGTGTAGACAGCGACAAACGGGAAAGCAGCGAGTTTGCGCCGTTTTTGAACATTATGAACGAGTGGTATGTTCGTGACTCCAGCCGCAAAATCACAACTGTTTTACGGGCAAAGGGAATGTCCGGCGCACATTTGACAAACCATTGCATATACGGCTACAAGAAAGACCCGAATGATAAAAACCATTGGATTATTGACGAGGAAGCCGCCGAGGTAGTACGCCGGATTTACCGAATGGCGATAGAGGGCAAAGGTCCGTATGAAACCGCCCGTATTCTTGCGTTGGAAAAGATAGAAAGACCGTCCTACTATCTTGCACAGCGCGGCATGGGAAATCACAAGTCAAACTACAATTCAACCGAGCCTTACGCATGGCGCGGCAATACAATTTCCGATATTCTGTCAAAGCCGGAATACATGGGGCATACCGTAAACTTTCGGACTTACAAGGAAAGCTACAAGGACAAACGCTCCAAAGCGACACCCAAAGAGGATTTAGTTATCTTCGAGGACACACAGGAAGCCATCATTGACAAAGAAACATGGGAGCGCGTACAGTCATTGAGAAAAACAATCCGCAGAACTGACACCATCGGAGAAGCCAACCCCTTAACC
>USBC01000115.1 GCA_900552845.1 uncultured Oscillospiraceae bacterium
CCCCGTTGCCATGTCCGGAAATTTGTGGTAAAATAAGGGGCAAAGCAGGAAGCCGTTTTCCCTTCCTGCCGATGGAGTCATTGCCGGAACAAGACAGCGGCACCGCATATGCTCTCTCATCGAGGTGACCACATGGCAAAGAAAATGATACTGGCTGGTATGCTCTCTCTGGCAGGGACAGCCCTTCTGACTGCTTTATTCCTGAAAACCGCCTGCGGACTGCTGCTTCCCCTTGCCATTACCTTCGGAACAGCCTCCTACCATATCATCATGCGGCTGCTGGTCGGGCTATCGTTTCAGACTGTGATGCAGAATCGGGCAGATCCCGGCAGACGATGGTACCGGGTCGGCAAGGGTGAAATGGCGATATATGAGGCGCTGAAGATCAAGCGTTGGAAGCGCCGTATGCCCACCTTTGACAACGCACGGTTCAATCCGCAGCTGCACTCATGGGGCGAAATCACACAGGCCATGTGTCAGGCGGAGCTGGTTCACGAAACGATTGTGGTATTGAGCTTTCTGCCCATCGCAGAGGGGATCTGGTTTGGTATGTATCCGGTATTTATCGTAACCTCCGTTTTGGCTGCCGGATACGACCTGATGTTTGTCATGATGCAGCGGTACAACCGGCAGCGGATTTTTTCGCTGTTGGCACGCAAAAGGGCATCGGTCGCCTGTCCCGCGCAAACCGCAGAATCAGTCCATGTTCCCCCACCTATCTTGTAAATCCCCGCCGGAGGCGGAGCCACCATAAATCAAAAGGAGAACACCATGGATCATGTCAAGCTTGCCGTCAACGGCACCCTCATGCGGGGGCTCCCGCTGGAAAAGAACCTCCTCGATGCCGGCGCCTTCTTCCTGCGGGAAGCCGCCACCGCTCCCTGCTACCGCCTGTGGAGCATCAATGACAATAACCCCGCCATGCTGCGGGTCAGCCCTGAGGACCCCCATGCCGTCAGCGTTGCGGTAGAGGTGTGGCAGGTGCCCGCCGCCGGGCTTGCCTCGGTGCTGGTAAAGGAGCCGGAGGGACTCTCGGTCGGCAAGGTCGCCCTCTCCGACGGCGAGGTCGTCCTCGGCGTCATCGGCGAGCCGGAGCTCCTGCACGGTATGAAGGAGATCTCCTCCTTCGGCGGCTGGCGCAACTACATCGCCTCTCTGGGGCAATAATCCCGTCACAACCAAAATGATCCGATGGGTCTCCCCACCGGATCGTTTTTTATTCAATTGACATCACATAAATCTGGCAGGGGTTCCACTCGTCCCACAGGGTCGGGAATACCTCCAGCTCCTTAAAGCCAAGGCTCCGGTAAAACCGATTGGTGTCATCGTACTCTTTGTATCGTCCCATCTGCACCGTTTTCACCTGCAAAAAGGAATATCCCGCCGCAGCCGCTTCGTCCCTCGCCGCCGCAAAAAGCGCTCGTCCGCAGCCTCTGCGGTGGTACTCCCGGCAAACGCCCATCACCGCCAGCTCCATCGTATCCCGCCCCGTTTCCTTCAGGCAAAGAAAGCCGATGACACGCCCTGCCTCCTCCGCAGCAAAGAAGGTCTGCGCTGCGCTGTCTGCTATGTATTCCTCCCGTGCCTGCGGAATGCCGAACCACTCCGGCAGTGCCTCCAGCACCTGCCGCGCAATGGTTTTCTTCTCCTCTGCTGCCGTCACCTTGTAAATATTCATCTTTATCCCCCTTCAAAAGCCGCTCGGTAAAAGCACGCTGCGGGGCTGTTTTACTGCTCTGCGGGTGTGCCTGCCGCAAATCTCGCCATCTCAATTAAGGTATCAAACAACCGCAGGCTCTGGTTTTGGAACGCGGTAAAATCGACCGCCATGACCTTGTCGTTCTTTACCGCTGCCACCACCTTGTACTCATAGCTTTGCTTCACCGTCTCCACCTCGTCCGCCTCGGCACAGAAAATCACGTCCGGCTCCAGCGCTGCCAATTCGCTTTCGGGATATAGCCAGTCGGTGTATTCCGCCCCGCTGCAATGAAAGCCCACCTGCTCCAGCAGCTTACCCTCCAGCGTATCGCCTGTCGCCATGCGGTAGGGGTAGGAGATCAATAGCGTCGCATCGGGTGCAGTCTCTCGTCCGGCAGCTGAAAGCGCAGCAGCAGCCTCCGCCAGCTTGGTATCGATCATCGTCCCGATGGCGTCCGCCTCGGCACCGCCGGTCACATTGCCTGCCAGCGCCATGCCCAGCGCCCTGTAATTCTGCTTAATCCCATCTACCGTGGCAGCGCGGGGCAGCACCAATACCTGTGCTCCCGCCTGCTGCAGCTCCAACAGTATACTCTCGGTGGGCTGCACGGTGCACAGCACCAGTTGGGCACCGCTTGCCTTTATCTTGTCCACATCGGGCTGATAGGCACTGCCCATACGGGGCTTTGCCGCTGCCACCGGGGTCGTGCAATATTCGCTAACGCCGACCAGCCGGTCTGCATAGCCCAGATCATAGATCATTTCGGTCGTTGCGGGAGAAAGAGAGACCACCGCAGCAGGGGCTTCGGTCAAGGTCACGCTGCCCACCGTCACCGGAAATTCAGGATCCGGTTCAGGATCCGGTTCAATGGGCTGATTATTGCAGCCCATCGCCAGCGTCATCAGCAGGGCAGCGGCAATCGCCAATATTTTTTTCATTTTCTCATTTCCTCCCTTGGTGTGGTCTCTATTCTCATTGTACCCGCTTTTGCCCCGCTTTTCAAATGAACTTTGTATGAACGCGCTGGGAAAAACCGGTAAAGCCGGGCTTTCCTGCGCCGCCCCGTGCGGAACAGGCTCCATTTCCTTTTTGCAGCATTTCATCAAATTATGCCATTCGTTTTCTTCCGATATGCTCCCGCCGCAGGTCTCGGCAGGAGGGAAGCTACCGGGCGCAGCCCGCTCCGGCTCCGCCGGAGCCGACGGTCGGCAGACCGTCGCGACCGCCCCGCGGGACGGTCGGGGCTGCGCCCCTGCCCCCTCGGCACATCTTTTTGCAGGGAATCACACCGGCTTTTGTTCCGGTTCCTCTGCGGTCTTTACCACGTCCTCCGCCAGCCGCTTGATGTCGTCCAGCGTCTCCAGCTCGCCGGCACGCCGCCGCAGCTGCGCTGCGCCCCGCACCCCGCTGATATACCAGCCGCAATGCTTGCGTGCCTCATGACTGGCAACCCGCTCCCCCTTGTACTGCACCGCCAGCGTCATCTGCTCCACCATCAATGCCATGCGCTCCGCCAGCGTAGGGGTTGGCTCATAGCTGCCGGTCTCCAGGTACTGCCGCACCTGCCGGAATAGCCAAGGCGCCCCCAGTGCCCCTCTTCCGATCATCACCAGGTCGCAGCCGGCAGCCTCGTACAGCGCTTTGGCGGTCTCAGGGCTTACCACATCGCCGTTGCCGATAACCGGAATAGAGACGGCGTTTTTCACCTGCCGAATGATCTCCCAGTCCACCGGCGGGGCATACATCTGCTTTCTCGTTCTGCCATGAACCGTCACGGCGTCCGCTCCGGCAGCCTCCGCCATCTGTGCAAATTCCACGGCATTTATATGCTCGTCGTCCCAGCCCTTGCGGAACTTGACCGTCACCGGAATGCTGCTTGCCGCCTTTACCGCCCGAATGATCTGCCCGGCACGGTCGGGATCCAGCATTAAGGCGCTGCCGCTGCGGTTTCCGGCAATTTTTGGGGCAGGGCACCCCATGTTGATATCCAGCCATGCCGGAGAATAACGCTGTGCCAGCTCGGCAGCCCGTGCCATCGGCTCCGCCTCGTCCCCGAAAAGCTGAATGGCGCAGGGCATTTCCCGTTCCCCAATCTCCATCAACTCGGCGCTTTTGCGGCTGCCCTGCACCAGCCCCTTGCAGCTCACCATTTCGCCTACCGAAGCCACCGCCCCATAGCGCATACAAAGCTCCCTCAGCGCTCTGTCGGAGACGCCCGCCATCGGCGCCAGCATCGCATAGGCGGGCAGTTCCAGCATTCCCAGTTTCATTCTCTCGCTCCTCTCGCGGTCATTCGCCTTATTGTAGCAGATTTCGCCGATCCCGTCAAAGCGGCGATGGCGGTTTCCCCCTCGGCAGATGGCTTTTCCCCTTGCGGCTCGTCCCGTTTTGGCTGCAGGCTTTACTGCCTTTTTGAAGCGCCTTGAGGGTGCGCAAGGTCGGTGCAGGAGCTTCCTCCGCTCATCGGCGCCCCGCAGGGGCGGGGGCTGCGCCGCCGCAACGGGCGAAGCCCGTAACAGTGCGAAGCACTGCCCTGCGGGGCGCCCTGCGCCAGCCTTGCCTTCTGCTTTCCGCCGGTGCCGGGTGCCGGGTCGGGGGGGGCGCCGGGGGGGGGGGGGCGCCCCCCCCCCCCCCCCCCCGGGGGGGGCCCCCCCCCCCCCCCGCCGGGGGGGGGGGGGGGCCGGGGGGGGGGGGGGCCGCCCGCGGCCCCGTGGGGGGGGTGGGCCCCGGGGGGCCTTGCCGCGGCTGCCGTGGAGCGCCCCTTGCGCAGCCGATTTCCCTTACTCCGCTTCCTCCGTCAGCAGAGCTTGCAGCTTTTCCAGCAGCGAACGGTATTTCTGCTGCCATGGGTCGGCAGTCTGCGGCGGCTGGTAGCTTACCCCATACCACCGGCATACTGCTTTGGCCAGCGCTTCGGCAATGGCTGACTTATTCTCCACCAGCCATGCGGCGTCGGCGGCATTATCGTGGAATGCCAACTCCGGGTAAACCGACAGCATCGGCGTGCTGTTGATTTCGTAGAAGGTGGTATTGCTGCGCACACCGCGGTCGGTTTTGCCGGGGTAAATCTCCATCAGCGCCTCATAGGTCATCTGGCAGGCGCGCCAGCTTACCCCCTCGGGGCTGCCGTAGGCAAGCACCTCCGGTCCCCGAGCCGTCCCCTCCTGCAGGGTGGCGGTGCTGGCATTGGTGTGGATCGGCAGGTAGTAGTCGGCGCCCCAAAGGATCGCCTCTGCTACTCTTTGCCTCAGGGTAGCCGCAGGCTGCGCCAGCTTTGCCGCAAAGCCGCAGCGGGTCAGGGCATCGACGGTCAATTCGGCAATGCGGGTGGTCATATCATGCTCGTAGCAGCCGGGCTGCCCAAAGTAGGGCCCATGCGGAGCAGGGCGGCGCTCCGGTGAGAGATAGATTTTTTTCGCCATCATTCTGCTCCTTTCGGCGGCTTCTCATCGGGTGCGGCGGTCGTGGCAGGCGCGCCCCTGTCCGGGCGCAGGCGGGAGGACATGCCCTCCGCCGCCAAAGCCACAACAACGGCATTGAAGGCGCAGAGCAACCCGCTTTGCAGGGTCAGCCCCTCTCCGCCAAAGGCAGCAGCGCCCAACAGCAGCGCCAGCGCCGTAAGATAGCCGAGCAGCAGGGCGTCCAGCCGGCGGAGCGCCGGCACCCGGCTGAAAAACTGTCCGGCAACGGCGGTCATCATGGCGGCGCCGGCATAAGTGCCGAGGCTGCTCCATGTGACCAGTTCCCCTTCGGCGGCGGCTGCAGGCACCAGTAAAAGCCCCAGTAAAAGCAGATGGATTGCGTATTTCATGAAAAGTCACTCCTTTTGGCGGCGATGCCGCCTGATGTATTTTATGACGGAGGAGACAATTTGCCTAATGTCCTCCCACTAATCCGGACGAAACGGGAGAAATTTGCAGTGAAAGTGTTGAATTCGCACAAATTTTCACAAAAAGTTTACAGGTTTGGGGATTTATGGGAGGATTGCGGGTGTAAAACAGGAGCTGTTGCAAAAATGTGACAGCAATTTGCATCATAAATCATGCAAAAACGGAAACCCGAAACCCTTTTTGAGTCGTTTTGCCTCTGAAAAGGTTCCGGGTTTCGTTCATTTTTTAGGGAGCTATTTTGCAGCGGCTCCTATGGGGTGGGGAGGTCGCGGGGACGCGCGCGTACGCGCGCAAGGGGCGGCAGATTTTTTTGGGGGGGGGGGCGGGCGCCCCGCCGGGCGGCGCGGCGCAGCCCCG
>USBC01000116.1 GCA_900552845.1 uncultured Oscillospiraceae bacterium
GGCCTTCTCGGCAAGGGGCGCAAACTCCGGGTCGTTAAACAGGGCGGTGACTATCTCGTCGGAGACCGCGCCGTCTATGGAGCCTGCCGAGTGCGAGAGGATGCGCTTTTCCTCAAAGGGCATGTCGCCCTCCTCATAGGTGACCATGTTGCAGCGATAGGCAACGTCGCCTGCATTGAGCTTTATGCCGGTCGCCGCGGCTTCAAGCGGCGCGCGTCCCGTGTAGTAAAGGTTCGGGTCGCAGCCGAAAATGGACATTATCGCCGTATCGCTTCCGGCAGGCAGACCGCGCGGAACGTTCAGCACGCTGCCGACCTCGCCGCGCGCGGCAAGCTCGTCGATAAACGGTTTTTTTGCATATTCAAGCGGAGTCAGACCGCCGAGCTCAGGGACCGGGTTGTCGGCTATACCGTCACCTATTATGAGAATGTACTTCATCGTTATCACTCCTTGCTTCGGAATTTGGAATATGAATCATTATAAAATATCATCAACGATTTGAAAAGCCAAACCTACCTTTGCCGCATAAAGATCCGCCTGCAACACGACATCACGAGGAGCACCGGCTGCAAGGCACCCTATTACCGCGGCAGCACGGATCAGAGCGCCGGTTTTCATGCCGTGCATCGCTTCCAACTGCTCCGGCGTCATGGTGACTTCCTCCGGTGTGGTATCAATTACCTGGCCGCCGATCATACCATCAACGCCTGCCGCACGCGAAATCTGGCTAATACATCTCAGTACGGTTTCCGCAGGTAGCGTTCCGTTAAAATATGCATCTGACGCAGCTGAAAAAGCATGGGTTAATAACGCATCTCCCGCCAGCAGAGCAATCCCCTCGCCAAAGCGGATATGGCAGGAAGGCTTTCCTCTGCGCAAATCATCATTATCCATACAAGGCAGATCGTCGTGGATCAGAGAGTATGCATGGATCATTTCCACAGCACATGCCAAAGGTAAAGCAGATTGCACTTCCCCGCCGCATAGCTCACACATCGCCAGAGTAAGGCACCCTCGAATACGTTTTCCGCCGTGCAAAAGGCTGTATGCCATTGCTTCGCATACCCTTCCTTGTGGCAATTGCACCGGAGGAAGATATTGCGGCAATGCATTTTCTATCATAGTGCAGTATTCCGGATATCGCTCAGTCCATGTCATCTGCATCACCTTCCAACTGCATTTTTCCCATCTCTACCTTTTGACGAGCTTCGGACAGTAGCTTATCGCAGCTTTTACTGATTTCTATTCCCTTTGTATAAAGCTCTAATGCCTCCTCTAACGGAAGTTCCTCCGCAGAAAGGCGCTGAACGATCATTTCAAGCTCATTAAGCTTTTGCTCTAATGATTTAGACATAATCTACTCCTTTCGAGGGTTTACAGCCGTAACAGAAGAAAGCACCTCACCATCTTTAACGCGTGTAAGAATTGTATCGCCTGTTTTTACATCACGACAGAAATACAGCGGGATATGATCCCCCTGCTGTACTTTATAGGTGATACTGTACCCTCGTTCCACCGGCAAAGCCGGATTCAACAGCTCCAGTTGACCATACAGATGATCCGACTGCTGTGTAAGCCGCCACAGGATATACTGCATATTTCCCAGCAAAAGCTGTGTTAAGTAATCCAAGTGCTGACGGTTTTTGCTGTACAGCACCTGCGGTGATCGTGCGCGAAGAACCCTTTGTAATGAATCACTATGCCGGCTAAGCTCATACAGCTTCCGCTCCATCGCCCCCTGCAAGCGACTTTTTACAAGTAAAAAATCATTGAGCAGCTCTACTTTGGAAATGCAGCAATACTGGCAAGCTGCCGTTGGGGTTGCTGCCCGAAGATCCGCCACCTCATCTAAGAGGGTGACATCGACATCATGTCCTACTGCAGAAATGACAGGCATGGGAGAAGCCGCTACTGCGCGCAGCAATCTTTCATCATTAAAAACCGCCAATGTTTCGGCTGCACCGCCGCCGCGAGCGATGACAATAACATCGCAGCGGTTCTCCGCAACAGCACAACGCAAGGCGTGAAGGATTTCATCTACTGCCGCTGTTCCCTGTACAGTGGCAGGATAAAGAATAATGGGAATTAAATCATTGTGACGCCGCATCCCGGTGATAATGTCTTGAACCGCTGCCCCTTCGGCTGAGGTGATAACCCCAATAGCTCTTGGAAAATATGGTGCCTTGCGCTTGCGCTCGGGAGAAAGCAGCCCTTCTGTCATCAGTTTTTGCCGCAGAGCAGCATAATCTACGCTTGCTGTTCCCTGCCCAATTCCTTGAATATCATAAGCGGTAAGCTGGTACAGACCGTCCCTCTCATATAAGGTCACGGCGCCTCGCACAATAACAGTGTCACCCTCAGCCGGAAATGAAAGAACTCTTTCGGCATACCGCGCAAACATGATACACCGCAGCATAGCATCTCCCTCACTGAGGGTAAAGTAGATGTGGCCAGAACCGTTGCGTCGACTCATGCTGGTTAGTTCACCTTTTACCAGAAGATCGCCCAGCAATGGATTTTCTTCCAATTGAGCCTTGATATAGCGGTTGAGCTGAGAAACCTTGATAACCTGAGTCGGCAACGATGCCACCTCCCTACATCACTGCATGATAAAAAGCGCAAAAGGGAGCCTGCCGCCCGAGGGCGCAGCACTCCCTGCTCATCATTCCTCAGCTTCGTCGGGAAGAGCCGCTTCACCCATTGTACCGCGAACATATCCGCCCAATACGCCGTTGATATAAGAGGCATCCTCCGGACCGGCATACCTTTTTGCCAGTTCTACCGCCTCATTGATGATAGCGCCTACAGGAGCATCTTTCACATAGGCGATTTCGGTAATAGCCATCATTAGAATGGCCAACGACACCTTGGGCAGACGGTTGGCTTTCCACTTCTTGCTGTACAGCTCTACCGCAGAGAGGTTGTCCTCCCAGTGTAGGCGAACCTGTTCGGCAATGGCGACAGCATACTCGTCCACCGTCTCATCTCGAAAAATGAGAGCGTTGTCCACCATCTCACCAACGGTGTTATCGTTAAAATTCATCTCAAAAATCATCGCAAGAGCTTGCTCACGAGCTTCTCGTCTGCTCATATTTTGTCGTCCTCCACTCAGTAAAAACAGCCCCCTTAATGCAATATAAGAAGGCTGTCAATCGAACGCTTATTCGGCGGTTTTAGCGGTGCGTGGCACCGAAACACCGGCAATGTAAAGGTTCACAGTAGCTACTTCGATACCGGTCATGCTTTGAACGGCGTCTTTTACCGCTTCCTGCAATTTCCGGCTCAGAACGGGGATCTTAGCATCTGGGTGTACCAAAAGACGAATATCAATGGTTGCCTTTCCTTCGTTCATCTGGATTGAAATAGGCTTTATTGTCTGCTTTTCCAACAGCCAGCCTCCGATATTGGAAACGATGGGTGCCAAGCAGGCAACACCTTCTACTTCTTTTACTGCGTATTCTGCTATCGAAGCCACAACCTCGGAGGAAATCTTCAGACTACCGGCAGTGTTTTCATATTCCATAAATGTTGCACCTCCTGTACCAATTCGATACTTTTATATTATAGCAATATTTTATCTCGGTGGCAACTACTTTATTTCAATAATGGATACATTGCTTTCTTCGACATCTACCTCGCTCATCACAGCGTCCATAATCTGTGCTGCCTCACTGTCCGTCAGTCCATTACTCTGCACGATTACATCGACCTTTTCGCTATCCAAATAGACCATGCAGTCCGTAAACCCTTTTGCCTTAATGATATTTTCAATCTTTCCTTCCGTTTCTATTGTTCTAGCGAGACTTTGTGCCTGCTGCGCCAACACAGCGGCAGCCCCCTCCTCCAGTGCCGAGTCTTCAAGCATATATTTTAATGCGTCCATAGCTTCATCGCGGGATTGTGTTCGGCTAAGGCGTGCTGAAACAAAATAGGCGTCCCCATAGTTTGCGGTGCTTTGTCCGTCCTCCGGCGCATTTATCTCGGTTCCGGCAGCCACATAGTCATTCTGCTTCATATAATCCCAGTTGAGATATACCGCAGCACCCAGTGCCAGTACCAGTGCGCCCAGTACGACATGCCCCTTTTTAATAGAAAACTTCATATTACCATGCACTCCTTTATACTGGTTGAATTAAGAGTTATCAGGAACCGGCAATACCGGGGCTGATCTTGGAAACTGTAATTTTTGCTGAGGAAATATCGAGTGCAGTCTTAACTGCAGCGGTGACCTCCGCCACTACCCTTTGATCTCCACCGCCGGCGCATACTACTACAACGCCCTTAATTTGAGGTTCATTCAGCGATGTAATCAGCGGACTTTCCCCGTCTTCAACCATAACATAATTTTGTTCAGTGGTGTTTTTTTGCTGGGTCTTGCGCTGGTCATCGCTTTTATATTCCTCGCTTACATCGCTGTTCACCTTTTCTGTGACAGCATAGGTATAGGTGTATCCGCTCTTGAGCGTTATCATAACCTCCACCTCGCCTACACCGTCTATCCTCCCCAGTATTTTTTCCAAGCGAGTTTCCAGTGCCGTGGCGTATGCTTCGGCAGACGGAATGATCTCATGCTTCAGCTTTGATTGATTGTCGGTTTTGAGCATTGGCGATATTCCAATCAGCAGAATTCCTAACAGCCCGGCAGCCATAATCAGCGTTGTCTTAGCCGGTTTTTTTGCGGGTTTACCTTGATTCTTCCGTTGTTCCATAGGTTTCTATCCTCACATCTGCCCCTAATCGGTATTCCAGTGCTCTACTGATTGTCAGATAATGCTCGGCTACTCGCTGCGGTAGGCGCAGCAACAGATATGCCGTCTGTGTTCCATCTGGGTTCTCCGCTGTTTTTATATATATTTCGAATTCCCCTCGTTTTATACCATAGTCACTCAGATATTGGGAGGCAGCTTTTTCTATTTCCTTTTCTGAAAGCTCTATTGCACGCTCGGAAAAATATTTCTCCGTTCGCTCGGCTGTTTCGAGTCGCCGCATCTCTGCCAGATCTGAGTTAAAAGAAATATTGAGGTCAACACGGTCGATCCATGACACCATACATATTAACAAAAAGCCCCCCAATATTACCCTCATCAATGGGCGGTAACGCTCGTCCGGGGTAAGCATCAGCACCATGCCGGAAAACAATACACCCGAAAACAGCGTATAGCACCAGTTTTGCATGCCATGCATAATCCTAACCTCCCTTAAAAGCCAATATCATCAGTGATGTGGATACAATAAAAAGCATGGCATAGTATAAGGCAATCGCCAGCATTATGCTTAGTGCCGATCCTACCGACTTTAATAATCTGGAGAGCTCTCCGATCCCCAACATATCTGCAATGGCGCTTCCACCGGTCGAGACTGCCTGCCACAGCGCCACACGAACGACTATCGGCAGAAAGGTCAGCGCCGCAATAACAATTCCGGCAGCACCAACGGTACTTTTTACAAGCTGTATACAGCCTTGTGTTGCCATAAAAAGCTCCGAAAGACTGCCGCCAACGCCGGGAATCAAACTGCTGAGCATAAATTTAGTCGCTTTCACCGTCACATTATCGCCGCCTCCCGCTATGGCGGATTGCAAAGACAATATAGCTACGAAAACTGTCATTGTTACACCCAGCCCCCATATAATGACCTTTTTGAAGCCTGATACAAAATCTCTCATTCCCATCTGAGGAACGATCTCTGTGATAATAGAAAGGGACAAATAACAGCTAATAATCGGAACAAAAGCCGCCTGCAGCAAACCATTGATGCCCTGACAAGCCCCAAAAAGCAACACATTATATAATGCTCCGGTCATTG
>USBC01000117.1 GCA_900552845.1 uncultured Oscillospiraceae bacterium
CCGCGCCCGGGAACAGCTTCAAAAAGACCGGCAGGCGGTCAAAATGCGCCGCGGCGTTGAGCAGCGTGAAGCTCACGAACTGGATGATGCCCGCACCCGCGGTGCACATCAGGTATTTGAGCGCCATGAGCAGATTATCACGCTTGGAGAGCGTCGGCTTTTCGTTTTTCGGCGTTTCGGGCATGGATAATATCAGCTCCCTTCTGTCCTCACGTTTATACCAGAGATCGGCGCGGCGCGCAAGAGAAATTCTTCCCGCGGCGCGAGGATCTCGGCGGTTTCACTCGATCGTACCGCCGCCGAGGACAGTGTCGCCGTCATAGAATACCGCCGCCTGTCCCGGCGTCACGGCGCGCTGCGGCGCGTCAAACTGTATTGTAATGCTGCCGTCTTTGTGGGCAATCGCCGTTGCGGGCTGCTCGGGCTGCCGATAGCGGATCTTTGCGGTGCAGCGGATCGGTTCGGCCGGAGTCTCGCCGCTGATCCAGTTGAAGCCGCGAACCTCGGCTGTGGACGAGTACAGCTCGTCGCTGCCGCCAAGCGTAACCGTGCTGTTTTCGGCGTCGATGCTGCACACATACCTGCGCTCGGGGAGTGACAAACCGAGGCCACGGTGCTGCCCGACGGTATAATGCGTTATGCCGCGGTGAGTGCCGATAACCTTGCCGGAAGCGTCGATGAAATTGCCGCACGGCGCTTTGATGCCTGCCAGTCGCTCTATTGCGGCGGCGTAGTCGCCATCGGGGACAAAGCAGATATCCTGACTGTCCGGCTTTTGGGCAACCACCAGCCTGCTTTCCTTGGCAAGGGCGCGGATCTCCGGCTTGGAGTATTCCCCCAGCGGCAGCCGCAGTATCGAAAGCTGCTTCTGCGTAAGGTGGCATAAAACATAGCTTTGATCCTTTTCCGGGTGAACAGCTCTTTGCAGCTCCCAGCGGGCGGTGGCTTCGTTATAGCCGCAGCGGGCATAGTGTCCCGTCGCCATCAGATCAAATCCCAGCTCCTTTAATTTATGGGAAAAGGCGCCGAATTTGATATAGCGGTTGCAGTTGATGCAGGGGTTCGGCGTCCGCCCGCGCAGATACTCCTCCGCAAAGGGCGTGACGACATCCTGCCGGAACAGGTCTTTATAATTGATGACATAATGCGGGATCCCCAGCTGCTGGCAGACAAAGGCGGCATCGCGCACATCATCGGCGCTGCAGCAGCCGGATTCCAGTGTGGGGTCGTCCCACAGCTTAAAGGTCACACCGGTGACCTCATAACCCTGCCGGAGCAACAGGTAAGCCGCAACCGAGCTATCCACCCCGCCGCTCATGCCTACCATGATCTTCTGCGCCATCGGCGTTCCCTCCTTTTCGATAAAATCAGTTTTCGTCTTATGCCGTTCGCTTCCGGCGGAAACGATCCGCAACGGCTACTACCACATGGCCCAGCTCCTTAACACGAAGGATCAAACAGGCGAAGAAGTAGACAATCATCGCCACCAGAATTGCCGCCAGCAGAGCCACCAGCAGCGAGCTTGTTTTTGTGGAGAACCAGTGGTAAAACGGCAGGGTCGCCGCGGTCATCGCACCGGCGGCTATGATCATTTTAAGATAGGTGCCCGCCAGATAGCGGTAGCCCATGTGTCCCATCTTGCGCTGGAGCCGGATCAGCAGCAGTACCGTGGTAATAAAGCTGGAGAGCGCCGTTGCCAGCGCCAAACCCTTGTGCTCCATCTTCTGCATCAGCAAAAGGTTGAGTACAATGTTGAGAATGATCGCCAGCAGCGAGTTGACGGTGGGCGTTTTGGTATCCTGCAGGGCGTAGTACACATTGATGGTAACTTCCTTCAGGCTGTAAAACAGCAACCCCAGTGCATAGAAGAACACCACCTCGCCGGTGCGCTGTACATCGTACTCGGTGAATTCACCGCGCAGGAAAAGAAGCTGAACGAATTCCCGCGAGAACATCATCATTCCCGCCGAAATAGGGATAACAAACAGCCCGATGATTCCGCAGCTGGAGCGATAGGTGCGCTTCAGCTGTTTTGTTTCGCTGGCAGCGGAAAGACGGGAAAGCTGCGGGAACAGCGCTGTGGTGATGGAGACCACAAACACCGAGGTAACAAAGCCGGTGATGCGATTGCCGTAGTTCAGCACCGAAACTACACCCTCCGAAAGCAGCGAGGCAATGCTTTTATCAATGACGATGTTGATGGAGTTGATGGTCTTGCCGAGGAAAATGGGCAGCACCATCACCAGGAACTTGCGGATATTTCGGTTGCGGAACGCAGCATCGGGGTGGTAGCTGAACTGGTGCCGCAGCGCCACCAGCAGTACCAGCAAAAACTCGCCGGCATAGCCGATGACAACACCCCAGCCCAGAATATCGTAGTTTTCGCCGGCGGTAAGAATGGTAGCGATGACCGCGATGTTCAGCGGCACGCTCACCATACCGACAGCAAAAAAACACCCCTTCATCTGCAGATAGCCCTGCAGAATATACCCCACGCCGAGGAATACCAGCGAGGCGATCATCACCGAGGAAAGGTTTACCGTCAGGTCAAGCTGCGCCCCCTCAAAGCCCAGTGCGAACAGCCGTACAATGGGGTAGCGCAGTGCCAGAAACACTGCGATAAAGCCCACCGAAAGCAAAAACGACATGGTGATGACCTGATTATGAAACGGTTTTTCCTCCCCCGGGCGGTTTTGCTGGAGGTCGGTATAGACGCTGATGTAGCTGGTAAGCATGGCGGTGCCCAGTCCGGAAAACAGAATAGTGGGCAGCGTAAACGCCACCACATAGGCGTCGCTGACGTTGCTGGCGCCGTAAGAGAACGCCAACGAAAGCTCCCGACAGAAGCCGAGAACCTTAGCCAGTATAGTGGTCAGCACCATGATGATGGCATGTACAGCGGTTTTGTTCATTAACTGATCGCTCCGATACGAAAGGTGATAGCCGCCAAGATTATTTCAGCGTGCCGAAATTGCTGAACGGGTACAGGGTGAAAACTGCCCTGCCCTGAATGGCATCGGCGGAAACATAAGGGTTTTCCCAGTAGCGGGCGTCCTGCGAATTAGCGCGGTTATCGCCCAAAAAGAGGTAACAGCCCTCAGGCACGTCAAAGGTTCTGGGCATGGGGTACTGATACGCCACATAGTCCTCCTGCTGTTCCTCCCCATTGATACTGACCACACCATTTTCCGAAATCTCCACATGGTCGCCGGGCAGCCCGATGAGGCGCTTGATCAGGGTTTTACCTGCCAGCTCCGGCGTTTCCGCCGTAAAGACGATAATATCGCCGCGCTGCAGCTTTTCCGCGTCGTGAACCCGTAGGGCAAACAGCGCGCTGTGTTCGGCAATGGTCGGTTCCATGCTGCCTGTGGGGACAATGGGCACAAAGAATATAAACTTGACGATGAGCGCCAGTGCAAGGATCTCCAGCCCGAAGGGAAGAATCCATTCCTTAAAAAGGCGCTTCGCGGTCATTGGTTGCTTTTCTTTTTTGGATTGATTTTTATCCGGTGCTGCCGGAGCGGTGTTCTGCTGTCCGGCGCCGTTTTCTATCATATCGGTCATGGGATTCCCTCACATTTATTATTTTAGGATTTCATTCAGGAAGCTCTCTCCGGCAATTTCCGCCTTGACGCCGAGGTATTCCGCAACAGTAGCGGCAAGATCGGCATAGGTAGAGCGGGTGCCGATATTGACGCCGGGTTTCACCTTCTCGCCGTAGGCGAGCATGGGAACATGCTCACGGGAATGATCGGTGCTGGGGGTGGATGGATCGCAGCCGTGATCTGCTGTGATGAACAGCAAATCATCTGGACGCAGCAGCGGGATCAGCTGGCGGAGCTGCCCATCAAACTCGGTCAGCGCATTGGCATAGCCGTCCACATCGTTGCGGTGACCGTACAGCATATCAAAATCCACCAGATTAACGAAACACAATCCCTCAAAATCCTTGACGGCATAGTCAAGGGTATGGTTCATACCGTCGGCATTGCTCTTATTGCGCACCATTTCGGTAATCCCTTGGCCGGCAAAGATGTCGTAGATTTTGCCGACACCGATGGAGGTAAGTCCCGCTGCCTCGATATAGTCCAAAAGCGTTTTCTTGGGAGGCTTGAGGGAAAAATCGTGGCGGTTGCTGGTTCGGGTGTAGTTGGGATACTCGCCTACATAGGGGCGGGCGATCACTCGACCGACGCCCAGCTCCGGTCCGTGCAGCATTTCCCGTGCCTGCTCGCAGATGCGATACAGTTCCTCAACAGGGACATCGGCTTCATTGGCAGCGATTTGGAACACGCTATCCGCAGAGGTGTAGCAGATCAGTCCGCCTGTTTTTTCCTGCTCTCTGCCGTAGTCCATAATGACCTCGGTGCCGGAATAAGGCTTATTGCACAGCACCTTCCGTCCGGTTTTTTCTTCAAATGCCTTGATAAAGCTCTCCGGAAATCCATTGGGAAAGGTAGGCAAGGGCTGGGGAGAAATCACACCAGCCAGCTCCCAGTGTCCGATGGTGGTATCCTTTCCGCGGCTTTTTTCCGCCATTCTGCCATAGGCTCCCGTCGGCTCCGCCACCGGGCTGCCGCAGTCAACCTTATCAATATTAAAAATACCCATTTGGGTCAGCATCGGGATATCCAGCTTGGAGGAAGTGGTACAGGCGCGCAGGGTATTGCTGCCCGCATCGCCAAAATCGGCGCTGTCCGGCATCTCGCCGCAGCCGCAGCTATCCAGAACAATGAGAAAAACTCGTTTTTTCATAAACAATACTCCTTGCCCCCGCTGCAAGGCAGCGGGTAATTTTTAGGGTTAATCTCTGACGGTTTATTATATCACGATTTGGCCCTAAAAGAAAGTAAATATTCCTTAAACACTGCCACAGCAGAGCAGCATATGCTTTTTTTATGCTCTTTCCCGTTAAAATCGCACATTTCGTTGACGGTAGCGGCAAAAAAAGCTATCATAGAATGCAGAACGCAACTTCATTTTTTCAGGAGGCGCCGCCATGAAGAAGTATGTCATCGCACTTGATCAGGGAACGACCAGCTCTCGCGCTATTTTGTTTGACCGCAAGCAGAATATCATCGCCATCGGGCAAAAGGAGTTCCCTCAGCATTACCCCAAAGCCGGCTATGTGGAGCATGACCCCATGGAGATCTATTCCTCCCAGTACGGCGTAATGGTAGAGGTGCTTGCCAAGAGCAATGTTCTGCCGGAGGAGATTGCCGCCATCGGCATCACCAACCAGCGGGAGACCACCATTGTGTGGGATAAAGAAACGGGACGTCCCATCTACAACGCCATTGTATGGCAATGCCGCCGTACCGCACCGCAGTGCGAGGAGCTGAAGCGTCAAGGCTTGGAGCAGTATATTCGCGAACATACCGGTCTTTTGATCGACGCCTATTTCTCCGGCACCAAGATCAAATGGATTTTAGATCATGTGCCGGACGCCCGCAAGATGGCAAATGAGGGCAGACTGCTGTTCGGCACTGTGGATACCTGGCTGATCTGGAAGCTGACCGGCGGACGAGTGCATGTGACCGACTACACCAACGCCAGCCGCACCATGCTGTATGATATCCGCCATATGTGCTGGGATAAAAAAATCTGTGAGGCGCTGGATATTCCCATGTGTATGCTGCCGGAGGTCAAGCCCTCCAGTGCCATATACGGAACCATGAACTACGCCGGAGAGGAAATTCCCATTGCCGGCTGCGCCGGCGACCAGCAGGCGGCGCATATCGGCCAGACCTGCATTGCTCCCGGCGAAGCGAAAAAAACAAATCGCACCCGCTCCATCCAAT
>USBC01000118.1 GCA_900552845.1 uncultured Oscillospiraceae bacterium
CGGGAAGACATCTCGACCTTCCTTTTTCATGAAATCCATAAATGCGTCCAGCACTTCCTCATCCTCCACCAAATCAATCTTATTGGCAGCGATAATCTGCGGTTTCTTCAAGAGTGCCGGATCGTACTGCTCCAGTTCCGCATTTATTTTCTTATAATCCTCGATTGGATCCCGACCTTCACTTCCGGAAACATCGATGACATGAATCAGCATCTTAGTACGCTCGATATGCTTCAGAAAACGAATTCCCAAGCCAAAGCCCATATGAGCACCTTCAATGATGCCGGCGATATCCGCCATCACAAAGCTGGTATCATCGTCCACCCGCACCACGCCCAGCACGGGGGTCAGAGTGGTGAAGTGGTAATTGGCGATTTCGGGCTTGGCGGCGCTTACCACCGAGATCAAAGTGGACTTGCCCACATTGGGGAATCCGCACAGCCCCACATCGGCAAGGAGCTTTAATTCCAGCTCCACTTCAAAGCGTTCGCCGGGATAGCCGGGGCGCGCAAACCGCGGGATCTGTCTGGTCGCCGTGGCAAAGTGCTGGTTGCCCCAGCCGCCCTTGCCGCCGCGTGCCACCACCACCGGCTCATCGCCGGAAAGATCCGCCAGTACACGACCGCTTTCCGCCTCCCGCACCACAGTGCCCTTGGGCACCTTAATGACAAGGCTTTCGCCGGTTTTACCGCTGCACCGCGCGCCGCTGCCGTTCTGCCCGTTTTCAGCGGCGTATTTTTTCTTGTAGCGGAAGCCGATCAAGCTGCTCATGTTGGTATCCGCCCGGAAGATGACATCTCCCCCGCGTCCGCCGTCGCCGCCATCGGGGCCGCCCGCCGCCACAAACTTTTCCCGATGGAAGGAGACTGCGCCGTTGCCGCCGTCCCCCGCCTTAATGGAAATTTTCGCTTTATCTACAAACATCTTGTTCCTCGCTTTTATCTTTTCTGCCGTTATGGGGATTTTCCCCCAAAGGCACGGCAGTTATCCCTTACAAGAACAAATCCCGGGGTTTTCACTCCGGGACCTTGTCTTTGTGCCAAATTATTCAGCAGGGTAAACGGATACCTTCTTGCGCTCTTTACCCATGCGCTCAAACTTGACGCGACCGTCAACCAGAGCAAACAGAGTATCGTCGCTGCCGATCCCTACATTCTCACCGGGATGAATGTGAGTGCCTCTCTGGCGAACGAGGATATTGCCCGCCAGAACAGCCTGACCGTCAGCACGCTTTACGCCCAGACGCTTGGACTCAGAATCACGGCCGTTCTTGGTAGAACCCATACCTTTTTTATGAGCCATAAATTACACCTCACCTTTCTCCTCAGTTTTCTTTGCTGCGGTCTTCTTGGCAGCGGGCTTCTTCTCACCCTCCGCCTTGGGCGCAGCAGTCTTCTTGGCAGTGGTCTTTTTCTCACCCTCCGCCTTGGGAGCGGCAGCCTTCTTGGCAGCGGGCTTCTTCTCGCCCTCCGCCTTGGGAGCGGCAGCCTTCTTGGCAGCGGGCTTCTTCTCGCCCTCCGCCTTGGGCGCAGCAGCCTTCTTAGCGGGCTTTTCCTCTGCAGCGGTACCTACCGCGGTGATCTCCACCTTGGTGTAGGGCTGTCGATGACCCATCTTGCGCTTGCTGTCCTTCTTGGGACGGTAGGTCATCACGGTGATCTTCTTCGCCTTGCCGTTCTTGAGCACCTTGCCGCTTACGGTCATGCCCTCTACATAGGGGGTGCCGAAGGTTACGGTGTCATCGCCGACTGCAAGAACCTTCTCGAAGGTCACGGTCTCGTCGACTTCGGCGTTCAGCTTTTCGATGAACAGCACATCGCCGACCTTTGCGGTGTACTGTTTGCCACCGGTTTCAAAGATTGCGTACATATTGTGTAGCCTCTTTCTTTAATCTCGCTGCGAAAAAGCAGGCGGTCTCCCTCATTGGGACACACTTAAAAAAGCCCGTCGCATGCGGCACTTGATATTTTAGCATATCCCATGCAGCTTGTCAAACGGTTTTATGCGGTTTTTCCGTTGTTTTCGGCGGGTTTTGTCCGGCAGGGGAGGTTTTTACTTCCTTCCCCCAAAGGCGATCTTCACCGGCTCGTCCGCCGGTCTCTCACTCACCCAGCGGATCTCGCCCTGCTGTACGGTGAGCAGCAGCTTGTCCCCGAGAGTCAGTTCCTCGCCGTGATAGGTGCCGTCCGCCGGCACTGCCATCTCCGGCGGCAGCCGCAGAGTCAGGAATCTCCCCTGCCGCACAGGTTTGCCGCCTACGGTGTAGGGCGTCCCCAACAGCGCCGCCGCCTGTTCGGTATCGCCTTCGGCAAGGCAGCGCCGGATCCGGCTGGAGCTGACCGGCTCATTTTGCCACAGCACCGGCGCCAGCGCCGTCACTGTTATTCCTCTCGGCTCTGCCAGCTCCCGCAGCAGGGGAACATTTCCCGCACCCTTTTTGCCAAAGCGGTAGTCCTCACCGCACACTACACCGCGGCAGTTCAGCACATTTTGCAGGATCTCCTGCACGAATTGTTCCGGCGACAGGTTGTAAAAGCTCTCAAACGGCGGGCAAAGCACCAGCTCCACCCCCAGTTCCTCCATCAGATGGTAACGATCCTCGGCGCTTTGCAGCAGCTTTACATCGCTTTTGCTTACTGTCCGGTCGGTATGGTGTGGCGGTTCAAAGGTAAAAACCGCACATTTGGCGCCCTGTGCGTGCGCCTGTGCCCGCGCTTCCGCTATCACGGCACGGTGCCCGCAATGGACTCCGTCAAAAAATCCCAGTGCCGCCACGGTGGGCTGCTCGCTGCGGCGGGAAAGGTCGTGGAAGATCAGCAATTCGGATTCTCCTTTGTGTAAAACAGCTTGATGATCTGTAATTCTGCAATGCTGCGTTCAATGTGTGCCAATGCCAAAAAGCGGCTTTCGCCGTAGACCCTTACGGTGTCCCCCTCGGCGGGGATCTTGATGCGGTTGGTATCCAGTCTTATCCCGTCCAGGAACATCTTGGTCTGCTTGGGGGAGAGAAAGATGCTTTTATACTGCCGGAACGCTGCGTCCACCGGCATCAGCAGTTCCTCAAAGCGTCCCTCATCGGCGGCGGCTTTCAGCTCCTCCAAGGTGTGACAATCCGCTGTGGTAAAGCCCAGCGTTTCGGTACGGCGCAGTGCCGTCAGCATACCGCCGCAGCCCAGCGCCTCACCGATATCGTGACAGAGCGTACGGATATAAGTCCCCTTGGAGCAGGCGACATCAATCACGCAGGTTCTTTCCGCTTCATCAAATTCCAGCAGCTCCAGCCGGTGAATGGTCACCCGTCGGGTGGGGCGTTCCACCTCTTTTCCGGCTCTTGCCAGCTTATAAAGCCGCTGCCCATCCACCCAAACGGCGGAATACATCGGGGGCAGCTGGTCGATCTCCCCGCGCAGCGGCGCCAGTACCGCCTCCAGTGCCTCTTTTGTTACCGGCTTATCACTGGTGGAAAGGATATTGCCGGTGCAATCCTGCGTATCGGTGGTCACCCCGAAGCGAATGGTCGCCGTATAGCGCTTATCCTGAACGGGCATCAGCTCCATTGCCTTGGCGCTCCGCCCGAAAAACAGCGGCAGAACGCCGGTCGCCATGGGGTCAAGGGTACCGCCGTGCCCGATCTTGTGGCAGTCGGCAATGCCCCGCATCTTCGCCACCACATCAAAGGAGGTCCAGTCCTGCGGTTTATCGACGCAGAGGATCCCCTCCAACTGGCGGGAATGGTGTGTTTTTTTCATGCAGTCTCCTTCGGCAGGTGTTTTATAGCTTCCGCCACCAGTAGTCCGGCGGCTTCCTCCACCGATGCTTTGATGGTGCAGCCGGCAGCAAAACGGTGCCCGCCGCCGCCAAAGACCTTGGCGATCTCATCGGCATTCACCGGCTCCTTGCTGCGCAGCGAGATGTGACATTCGTCCTCATGCTCCTTGATGGTGATGCCCAGCAGCACCCCCTCTATCTTACGGGGAATGCCCGCTACGTCCTCCAGTTCCTCGCCGGTCACGCCGGTAGCGGCACGGACGGCAAGCGTCACCGGCATTACGGCAATGCGGTCATCGGCATAAAACTGCAGGGCGGACATCATTGCCGCCTCCGCCAGCACCTTTGCCTTGCTTTCGCTTTCAAAAATGCGGGTATTGAGAAGGGCGGTATCCACGCCGCTTTCCATGATCTCCGCCGCCAGCCGCATGCTGCCGGCAGAGGTATTGCTGTACCGGAAGCCGCCGGTATCGGTGGCAAGACCGGTATAGATGCACTCGGCGATCCTGCCGGAAACGGGCAGCCCGATGGCTTTGATGATCGCTGCCACCGGCTCGGCACAGGCGCCAGCTTCGCTCCACAGGCAGGTCTGGGCAGCATAATCGCTGTTGCTGGGGTGGTGATCAATGCAAAGGTCGACCATTGTTCCGTACCGTTCCTCCAGACTGCCCAGCATGCCGGCGGTGGCAACATCTACGGCAACCACATATTCCACCGGCTCGTACAGGATTCTGCCGGGCTTGTACCCGGGGTAAAGATAATCGTAAAGCTTCGGCAGCGGATCGGCGCACAGCACCCGTACCTCCTTGCCCAGCGTTTTCAGAGCGTAGTACAGGGCAAAGGCGCTGCCCACGGTATCGCCATCGGGACGGCGATGGCACAGCAGGGTGATATTATCCCGCTGCATCAAAAGCTCTGCGGCGCGGGAGACGGAAAGGTTCTCCTTCATTCCTCGGTCTCCCCTTTCGCTTCGTCCTCCTCCGGCACGATCTCCCGCAGTAGGTGGCTGATATGCACACCGTATTCGATGGAATCATCGGCGATGAACTGGAATTCCGGCGTGTGGCGCATTGCCAGCCGGCTGCCGATCTCCCGACGGATATAGCCCGCCGCACTTTTTAAGCCCTTGACCGATTCCTGTGCCTTTTCCAGCCCCGACAGTGAGCTGACATAGACCTTGCAGCAGGAGCCGTCGCGGGAAAGCTCGGTGCGGACGATGGAAAGCATGGGGTCGATGCGGGGATCCTTGAGCGACCGGAAAATGGCAGTCAGCTCCCGATGGATATCCTCGCCGTGACGAGCGTTTTTATAATTCGGCATGATGCGCCCTCCTTTTGTTTTTTCTGTAAACGGCAAGGGGCAGCCGGATAATGCTGTTATCCGACCGCCGATAATGCCTTGGGGGTTATTGCTTGATCTCGCGGATCTCGTAGGCTTCAAAGATATCGCCGTTTTTCAGGTCGCTGAACTTCTCCAGCGTGATGCCGCATTCGTAGCCCTGCGCCACTTCCTTGACATCGTCCTTAAAGCGGCGCAGCGACGCCATCTTATCATCGGCGATGATAATGCCATCACGGACGACACGGATATTGGCGGAGCGAACCATCTTGCCATCCAGCACATAGCAGCCGGCAACGGCGCCGACGCCGGTGATCTTGTAGACGTTGCGGATCTCGGCACGGCCCAGATCGACCTCCTCGGTCTTGGGCTTGAGCATACCCTTCATGGCTGCCTCGATCTCCTCGATGGCATCGTAGATGATGCGGTAGAGACGGATCTCGACGCCGTCCCGCTCGGCATTCGCCTTGGCGGTGGGGTCGGGACGGACATTAAAGCCGACGATAATGGCATGGGAAGCGTTTGCCAGCATAACGTCGCTTTCGCTGACCGCACCCACAGCGCCGTGAATGACGCGGACACGAACCTCATCGTTGGAGA
>USBC01000119.1 GCA_900552845.1 uncultured Oscillospiraceae bacterium
CGGAATCGAGGAATTTCCGCTGCGGCCCAGGCGGTCGGCGGCGCGGTGGGGCACAACCCCATTTCTATCCTCATCCCCTGTCACCGGGTAGTAGGAGCGGACGGCAGTCTCACCGGCTACGCCGGAGGCGTGGAGAAAAAGCGCTTTCTGCTGGCATTGGAGGGCGTGGATATGACAAATCTCTACATGCCCAAGCGGGGCACGGCCCTGTGACCGTTCCGGCGTTCTTTATATTTGCAGACAAATGCCCCCGGCGGGAATATTCCCGCCGGGGGCATTTTTATTTGCCTTTACAGGATAATGCAGATCAGCCCCGAACAGCCTTCATTGATGACCCGCTCGATGGTTTCCTGCAGCTTCATGCGGGCATCGGCAGGCATTCGGTACAGCTTGTTATGCAGTCCCTCGTTTACCAGCTCGTGCAGCGACTTTCCGAAAATATTGCTCTCCCAGATCTTTGCCGGATTTTCCTCGAACTCCTGCAAAAGATAATGAACCAGCTCCTCGCTTTGCCGCTCGCTGCCCACAATAGGCGCCACCTCGGTGGTGATGTTCGCCTGCATCAGATGAATGGAGGGAGCAGAGGCGCGCAACCGGATCCCGTAGCGCCCGCCCTGCTTCATAATCTCCGGCTCCTCCAGATGCAGCTCCTCCATCGTCGGCATGACAATACCGTAGCCGGTTGCCGCCACCTCGTCCAGTGCGCCTGCAAATTTTTCGTATTTTTTCCTGATGGCTGCAAGCTCCACCATGCAGGGCAGCAGTCCCTCCTCGTTGGCAATCTCCAGTCCCGTTGCCTCGCCCAGAATCCGATAGAACAGCCCGTCTGCCAGTTCTACCCGGCACCGCACCGTCCCGCTGCCCAGGTCTGCGGATACTACCCTCGTCTCCTTCACATAGTCGCAGTCCTCCAGTGTCCGCAGGGTTGCTGCGGCACTGCCCATCGCCCCCAGCCCGCCGGCAGCCTGCCGGATCTGCCGGTACAGGCTTTCCTTCAGCCAGTGATCTGCCGCCAGATTCATCACCCACGGCGGAATCTCCAGCGCCGCCTCTCTCAGCGGGAAGCGCTGCAATACCTTCCCCAAAATGCCGGCGATGTCCTCCTCGTCCAACTCCAGACAGTTCACCGCTGCCACCGGGACGCCGTAGCGCTCCTCCAGCTCCGCCCGCAGTGCCTTTGCCGCGGGGCTTTTGGGGCTTTGGCAGTTCAGCACCACCACAAAAGGCTTGTCGATCGCCTGCAATTCCTTGACCACCCGACCTTCGGCTTCCTCGTACTCGGCACGGGGAATCTCCGAAATGCTGCCGTCGGTAGTGACCACCAGCCCGATGGTGGAGTGCTCGTTAATGACCTTGCGGGTGCCCACCTCCGCCGCCATGTTGAAGGGCACCTCTTTATCGTACCACGGGGTCATCACCATGCGGGGCTGCTGATTTTCAATGTAGCCCAGTGCGCTGGGGACGATATAACCTACGCAGTCAATCATTCTCACCCGCAGACTGATATTCCCCTCCAGTGTGATGCTGACCGCTTCCTCCGGAATAAACTTCGGTTCGGTGGTCATAATGGTGCGTCCTGCAGCCGATTGGGGCAGCTCATCAGCGGCACGGCTGCGGCGCGGCTCGCTTTCGATGCGGGGCAGCACCATGGTCTCCATAAAGCGCTTGATAAAGGTGGATTTGCCGGTGCGCACCGGTCCCACCACCCCGATGTAAATGTCTCCTCCGGTTCTGGTCGCTATATCTCGGTACAGCTCGCTTTGTGCTGCCATTTTCATTCCCTCCGTTTACATCTTAGGTTGGGTGCATGGGGCCGGGAGCCGGGGCTCCCCGCTTACACCGGGATCAGCAGCGGACCGGCCGCGCAGCATTCGCCCATTTCGCCGTTGTCCTCCCGGATCCTCGCCTCGCTGGTATTGTAGCGGCGGGCCACCTCCCACAGGCTTTCGCCCTCCTGTGCCATGTAAATATACAAGCCGCGGGGACGGCAGTTCTCCTTGGGGCTTGCCTCGTCCACCGTCATTTCCTCCAGCACTGCGGTGCGGCGGGTACGGCACACCGCACCCCTCCAGCAAAGCTCGCAGGTCAGAGATAATTCGCTGCCGGTTTGCTCCCATCGGAAGCTGCGGCATTCCAGCACCGCCTCCCAGCGGCAGTCCCCATCGCAGGTCAACCGCCGCTGCACCTCTACTGTACGGTCAAAGCTGTAATACTCGCCGTCCCCCATTCGGGTCAGCAGGGTCAGTCCCAGTCTTCCCTCCGCCAGCAGGCCGTCGCCGTCCGGGGAAACGGAGCAGCCATCTACCCTGACACAAAGGGCAGTCACCTCTCCGGCTGCCTCCGGCAAGGGCAGCATTTCACGATAGGTCTCGCTTTCCCTGCAAATATTCACCAGCTCCACTGTTTGCAGTGTTTTGCTCTTACATTCCGACCGGTAGCGGGTGGAATAGCCGTCGGTGCAGCAGCAAAGAGTATAGGGGCGGTAAATCTTTGCCTCGGCAGCAAGGGCCACGCTCCATTCCAAGGAACGGTACTCGCCGTCTGAGTCCTGCACCGGCTCCGCCGCAGGTGCCAGTGCAAGGCATCTCAGGTCAAACTCGGCGTCCTCCCCTTCGGGGCAATCCAGCGCTGCCTCAAAGGGAAGGGTGCATTCGGCGGTTTGCCAGCCGCCGTTTTGATCGGCGCAGCAGGCGGTTGCCTGCACCTCGCCGGAGACGATCAGCTTACCGCCTGACCATTTTTCCTCCCGTCGGGCAACGGCGGCGTCACAGCGCAGCACCCTTGTCACGGGCGGGGCGTTTTCCTCCAGCCCGGTGGTTTTTGAAAGCCGCTGTTCACCGCTGACGGAGCCGCAGAGCCGTGTGCCCTTTTGCTCCGTCTGGCGGAGTTGGACGGACGGATCCTCGCAGCCCTCCAGAATTTTATCCAGTCGGCAGGAGGTGACGGCGGCGGAAATGACAACCGAGCCGCGGATCTCCAGCCGGCGCGGGTTGACCGCCCGACAGCTAACCTGCCCCGCCGTCATTGACACGGTGGTAATCGGGTCTCCGGCTTCGCCGTGCAGCTCCATCATTCGGGTAAAGGGAACCTTGTATTCCCCCCGTGCCGGTTCCCCACCGGCAGAAATATACAGGACATTGATATTCGCCAGTCCCTCGATCTCCAGTCTGCCGGCGGTCACCGTCCGCCCCATCGGAACGGGGGTTAAGGTACACTTCAGGATCCGGCGGATATCGGGGCAGTAGTCGGGCAGCAGAGCATCGCACTCCACAGGCTGCTCTGCCGTTTCCTCCAGTATCGTCTCGCAGCTTGGGACGGTTTGCCGGCGCAGTTCAAGCTCCATTTTCATTCTCCTCTCCGCAGTCGGACGGCGGCATGCCGTCCCATCGTTTCAATGGAACTATATTCGGCTGTCCACCCGTTTATGACGGCTCCTGCGGGCGCAGGCGGGCGCGCGTAATGGGCACGAATTATTTTGTTTTCAAGGCGCGGTTTTTCAGACCCTTTGTATCTCGTCAAGGGCCTGAAAAGTACTCCCCGTATCACATCGGGAGCATGCTTTACGGCTTGCCCCCTGTTTCTCGTCGGGGGCTTGCCGATCATTCTGATTTTTTACCGGTAAAGAGAAGTCCTCTCACTAATACGGACGAAAACGCCGGAATTTGCAGTGAAAGTGTTGAATTAACACAAAGGTTTACAAAAAGTTTTCAGGTTTGGGAAATGATGGGAGGGAAATGGGCTTCGCGGTGGTTGGGTGCGGGAGATATGTTTGTCGAGGACGGCGGAGCTTGGGTCGCAGGGAGAGAGCGTGGGAGATGGATTTGCCGAGAAAAAGCGGTGGCATCAAAATGAAAGGGACTGGACAAGAGACGGAAGGTATGCTATATTATTGCTGTGATGTAACCGGTTACATTTCCAAAAACAGAGGAGGCATTGAGATGAAAGAAACAGAGCGGATCAAAGCGGGGCTGCTGTTCAGACCCAATTCGATGGAGCTGCGGGACACCAAGCACAAGGCGCACGAGACCTGCCGGCTGGTAAACACGCTGGACGAATATGACGAGCGCACGCCGGAGCTGATGCGTTCCATTCTGGGCAGCATCGGGGAGCGCTTCTACTTCCAGACGCCGGTGCAGTTCAATTACGGGATCCACACCTACATCGGCGAGGATTTCTTTGCAAACTACAACTTCTGTGTGCTGGACGACGCTGATGTATACATCGGCGACAATGTAATGATCGCGCCCAATGTTTCGCTGATGGCGGCTTCCCACCCGCTGATCGCACACGAGCGGCTGGGGCTGATGCTGGGAGATGACGGGCTGCCCACCATCGCAGAAAACGCTGAGCCGATCCGCATCGGCAACAACGTCTGGATCGGGTGCGGGGTGACGGTCATCGGCGGCGTGACCATCGGCAATGATGTAGTGATCGGCGCAGGCAGCGTGGTCACCCACGATATCCCCGATGGTGTGCTGGCAGCGGGCAATCCCTGCCGCGTGATCCGCAAGATCACCGATGCGGACAGCATGAAAGAACTTGCCCGCGAGGAATGATAATTCCGTGAAATTATAAAGGCGGCTGTTCCCTGTGCGGAGCAGCCGTTTTTTCGGTCTTTGTGAACTTTATGTCGCATAAATCTGAATTTTTGTAAAATATACTTGACACCTTATCGATGTGATGCTATGCTGAAGCCAGAAAGTGGGGCGAGAACAATGGAGACTTTTCTGCAAAGCCCGTGGGCGCCGCTGTTATTAACGGTAGTCGTATGGGGCGTGGTGCAGCTGGTAAAGGCTCTGCTGGATCGCAGGTAAGGAGGTGCCGAGATGGATCTGGTATTTTTGGGCTTGATGGCGCTGTTGGCGGTCATCGGGCTGGTGGCAGGAAAGCTGGCGGGCAAGAATCTGGGCAAGGCGGAATTTGACGAACGGCAGCAGCTGGCGCGCGGGAAAGCCTACAAGTCGGGCTTTTATACCCTGCTGGCGGGACTGCTGGCGGTGTATTTACTGCCGAATCTTACCGAGTGGCAACCGAAAGACCCTGCCCTGCTGCCCTTTGCGGTGATCTGCATAGGAGTAACGGTATACGCCTGCGTTGCCGTTGCCAATGACGCCTACCTTGGGATTCGTCAGAATCCGCGCACCATGCTGCTTGTCATGGGCATCGTGGTGGTGTGCAACCTGCTTGCGGGGTTTTCGGTGATGAGATCGGCGGACTTTACCAACGGCATAACGGTGCAAAACAGCATGAATTTTATTATAGCGGCGATGGGGCTGATCATACTGACTGCGCTGACGGTACGGCTGCGTATGGCTGCCCGGGACGAGGAGTGACGCTATGAAGAACCTGAAGCTGAAGGCGGCAAGGGCGGCGATGGGGCTTTCCCAGCAGGGACTGGCGGATCGGTGCGGGGTCTCACGCCAGACCATTGTTGCCATAGAAAAGGGGGACTACAACCCCACCATCAACCTGTGCCGGCAGATCTGCCGGGTGCTGGGCACAACGCTGGACGAGCTGTTCTGGGAGAACGAGGAGGGGTAACAGCCCTCCTCGTTATTTTATGCAGGAATGGAAAAGGGGGAGAAGCCCGCAGGGCGACCCGTCCGGAGGACGGGTACGGCGGCGAAGCCGCCGGCGGCCGCGGGCGCCGGGGCCCCCGCGGGGCGGGGGGGGGGGGGGGGGGGGGGGGGGGGGGGGGGGGGAAA
>USBC01000120.1 GCA_900552845.1 uncultured Oscillospiraceae bacterium
GTAGCCCGGCGGCAGCGCCCCGGATATTATCAGCGCGCGGAAATTATCCCGCACCTGCTCATATATCGGCCGCCCGTCGCGGTAGTTTATGCTTATCACCGTTTTCGCCTCCGTTCGTGTTTCCTGTATTAATTCGCTTAGTACAGCCGCATTATAACGTATCCCGTCGCGCATGTCAAGAAAAAACCTCTCCTTAACGGAGAGGCCGGCGCGCCGGGCGAAGCATGGCGTACTGCGTTATTCCGGTGTCGGGGATGGCGAAGGTATCGACCGTATGAAATCCCAGATGGGCATATATCCGCGTGTTGACCGCCTTGTGCGTTTCCAGATACACGGGCGCGCCGTGACTTTCCAGCACGGCCAGCGCCGGTCTAATCAGGCGTAGCCGAACCAGCCCCAGACATGCCAGAACTCAAGGCTTCCGGCACACAGGCTGCACGCGATATAGGCAAGCACGAAGCACACGGCAAACACCGCGAGCGCGGCCAGCGTCACCGTGCGCAGACGGCGGCACAGCGCGGCGGGACGCTGCGGCGCGAGGGGCAGCGCGGGAAGCGCCGCGGCGCCGCGGCCGGGGGGCGGCGGGGGTGTGTGGGGGCGGGGCGGGGCGCGCCGCCCCCGACCAAACGGTGAAAAATCAGCGGTTCCAGGTGGTATTCATTTCAATGACCAGTTCACCATTGATGATTTTGGTCTTGGCATCTTCAACCGCAGCCATGGCAGCGTCCCAAGCATCAAGCTTGCTCTCGGGCAGGTTATCGCGGATAACGGGGCTGATAGCAAGGGAAATACTTCCGCTTTTGAGATTTACATACTGCTGACCGCCCTGCCATTTTCCGGCGACCAGATCGGAAATCTGCTGATAAGTAGCGGGGCCATAGTTGCACTGGGTATCGCCCAGAACGTATTCGGGAGCTTCGGGATAGTGCACACCGGAATCTGCCATGACATAGACGCCGTTCTCCTTGCCGGCTTCGATTACGCCGGAAGCGGCATTGGAGCAGTCAGTAAGAATGACATCGCAGCCCTGAGAGATGAGGGTAAGACCAACATCTTTACCGGCAGCGGGATCAGAGAAGCTGTTGGCGTTGACTACGCGAACGGTGGCATCGGGATTGACAGCCTTCAGACCGTCGATGTAGGCGTTATCGTTGGCGATAAGTGCGCTCTGCTCGGCGCCCAGCACATGACCGACCTGATTGCTCTCGGTCATATAGCCCGCGACCATGCCGGCGAGATAGTACAGTTCCCAGCAGGCGAATTCAACGCAGCGGACGTTGGGAAGATCAATGGTAGTGAGAGGCAGACAGATGGCGAAGTTAACATTGGGGAACTCACCGGCTACGGTGGTGACAGCTTCGACCATTTGAGGGAATGCGGTGATAATAAGATCAACGCCCTCACGTGCATAGGTGCGCAGCACCTCCTCGTACTGAGAGGCATCAGTGGCTTCGTAGATGGAACCGTTGACATTATCAAAGTCCGCCACAGCCTTTTTGAGGTAATTGTTCATGTCATCGGGGGTACCGCCGCCGCCCAGCGCATCGGTAACAACGACTACAACATTCAGCTTGTCATCGGTCGTATTCCCGCCGTTGTTGGGGGTGGGGGCCGGATTGTTGCCGCAGCCGGCAAGCAGGGTGACCAGCATAATGCATGCCAGCAGGGTTGCTACAAATTTCTTCATTGAATTATCCTCCTTTTATTTCATTTGAACTGCCGTTCAAATCGGATCCATTAGTAACGGGTGGTGCCTGCGTCAACATTCAGCGCTTGTCCGCGAATCATGGCACCGGCGGGTGAGCAGAGAAATGCCACAATGCGACCGACTTCCTCCGGCTCGATAAGGCGGAAGCCGAGCTGGGCAGGTCCCCACGTTTTTTCACAGTCAGCGACTGTTACGGCACCATTTGTCTGCTCCTCAGTGGCAACCATGCAGGCGCGCAGCATGGCAGTATCTACCGCACCGGGGCAAACGGAATTAACATTGATGTCATAGGGGGCAAGACATTCCGCCATGCACTGAGTCATATTAACAACAGCGGCTTTGCTGGAGCAGTAATGCACCTGATCTGCATAGGTCTTTTTGGCACCGTTGGAGGCAATATTGACCACATGGCCACCCCGCTTTTTCTCCCGCAGCGCCTCGGCGAACATTTGAGTGCAGCGGAAGAGCCCGAACACATTAATCTCGTAAATTGATTTAAAATCACCAACGCCGACGGCAAAGAAATCCTGCATGCGTGTGATACCGGCGTTGTTGACTAAAATATCGGCAAAACCGATCGTTTCCTCAGTTCGACGCATAACCTCGTCGAAAGAGGAAGGATCAGAAACATCGCAGGCTAAAGCCATAGCGGGGATTCCGCGTTCCTTTAGTGCAGCCATTGTTTCGGAAAGAGCCTCCTCCTTCAAATCGCAGACTGCAATCTTGGCGCCGCGCTCACCGAGAGCCAGTGCGATGCCACGTCCCAAGCCACCGGCTGCGCCGGTTACGATAGCGGTACGACCGTCCAAACGAAACAGATCCATAATTGACCTCCTTAATAGGCTTCGGCATGCATGACACCGCCATCGCACATGGTTATCTCACCGGTGATCCAAGCAGAAAGATCGGAACTGTAAAAGATACAAGCATCAGCGATATCGGTGGGCAGACCCAAACGGGCAACAGGTGCGCGGGAGCAGAAGCGTTCCCGCCAGCCGGGGACATTTTCATCAAGCGTGGGTCCGTCCATCAGTCCGGGTGCAACGCCGTTGACGCGAATTCCGTATTTACCCAATTCTACCGCAAGGCTGCGGGTAGTCATGGCAAGACCGGCCTTGGAAGCACTATATGCTACACTATCTGCCAAAGGACGGTAGCCGTTGATGGAAATGATATTGACGATGTTGCCGCCGTTCCCTTGGCGAATCATCTGCTTGGCGCATGCCTGACAGCAGAAGAAAGCACCTTTGAGGTTGCTGTCCATCATATCGTCCCATTCCGCTTCTGTGCACTCCAGTACCTTCTGGTGCGGGTAAATACCGGCATTGTTGACAAGAATGTCTACACTACCAAAGGCGGCAACAACTTCCTCCACCATTCGGCAGCTTTCCTGCGGTTTCCGGACGTCCAGCTTAACTGCCATAGCGGGCGCGCCAATCGCATGAATTTCCTCAACCACCTTTTCGGCAGCTTCTTTCAGGCTGTCGGTAAAGTAGGTGATAACGACATTTGCGCCGGTCTCGGCATATCGCTTGGCGATTCCGACACCGATGCCGGAGCTGCCGCCGGTAATGATAGCGGTGCGTCCGGTAAAGTCTAAAATGTTTTTCAGCGGTGTAGCCATGGGAGAGTCCTCCTTTTAATAAATAATTATTTTTCCTTGGCTGAGAAGAGCTTTGCTCTATTCTTAGAGCATGGGGCAAGGCTCTTTTTCAGGTTGAAATTACGGAAGATGAGTGCCAGAATGGTACAGAGATACGGCGCCATCAAGATGATCTGACTGGGGATTGCTGCACCCTGCAACAGATAGGAAAGATTTTCTGCGAGACCGAAAATAAAGCTGGCAAGCATAACAAGCAGGGGATTTGCCTGCCCGAAAGCAACACAGGTATAGGCGAAGAAGCCGCGTCCGGCAGTCATATTTTCGGAGAACATGGTAACATACCCCAGTGAAAGGTGGGCGCCAGCCAAACCGCACAGAGCGCCGCCTACCGTAAGAGCGATAAAGCGATACTTGGCAACCGAAACGCCGGCGGAAGCCGCAGCCAACGGGCGTTCACCTACGGCACGCAGATTGATGCCGGTGTGGGTGCGAAACAGGAAAAAGTGCAGGACGATGACTAAAACCAATCCAACATAAACCAATGTGGTTTGCCCGTCTAATATTTTACCGATGACAGGAATGGAGGAGAGAAAGGAACTGTTATGCTTGGGAATGCCGGAAATACCCATGATAATGCCGGAATCCCCGAAGATGCTGCGCTTCAGGAAGGAGGTCATACCCAGTGCCAGACTGTTCATGCCGATAGAAGTAATCATGGCATCGGCTTTCCAACGCTCTACAAACAGGTTATAGATCATACCAAGCACAGCACCGGAAAGCAGGGCGATGAGTACACCCAAATAGGCATTATCGGTATAGTAAGAACCCATTACACCAAAGAAGGCTCCAAACAGCATCATGCCCTCCAAAGCCAGATTGAGCACGCCTGCTTTTTCGCACAGCAGTCCACCCAGTGCGGCAAGCAGGATAGGAGCTGCAGTTCTAAGCATGGAAGAAAAAATATCCGTCATGGTAGAATTCCTTTCGTTATTGCGGTATGATTATTGCTCTTATACAGATTTTGCGTATTTCGTAGAATTTTTTTATTGATTATAGTATAGATGACTGAACCTATTTGTCAATATGTCTATACATATTTCATCTTAATATACAAATGATGAATGACGGATTTTTGCAAACTGCCATAAGAAAAACCTTGGGAAGAGAGATCCTAAGATTTTTCTTATGGGGAAGCATAGCTTTTCTTGATAAGATTGCAAGTGCGTCCCTATCAAAAGCGATCTTTATTCAACAATTTTCTTGGTGGAACTGGCGCCGATGCGGGTGGCTCCTGCCTCCAACATGGTAAGTGCTTCTTCCGCAGAGTGAATACCTCCGGAGGCCTTGACACCCATATCAGCGCCGACGGTCTGGCGCATTAAGGCAATGTCCGCAGCAACTGCCCCTCCGGTGGAAAAACCGGTAGATGTTTTGACAAAGGCAGCGCCGGCGCTTTTGGCAAGGCGGCAGCATTTTATTTTTTCTTCTTCGGTCAGCAGGCAGGTTTCCAATATTACTTTAACCTGTGCGGGGGCGGCAGCCTTTATCACAGCGGCAATATCCTGCTCTACCTTTGTCCATTCACCGGCTTTTACATAGCCGATATTTTGTACCATGTCAATTTCTTCAGCGCCGTCCTGTACGGCAAGTCGTGCCTCCTCGGCTTTTGCCTCGGTGGACATAGCGCCCAAAGGGAACCCGACTACGCAGCAGGTCATTACTCCGCTGCCCAACAATGCCTGATGCACCAACGGTACATAGCAGGAATTGACGCAGACCGAAGCGGTTTTATAATGCTTTGCCTCCTCACAAATCGTCAGAATATCATTGGGGGTGGCGGAAGGATTTAAAAGGGTGTGGTCGATGTGCTTGGCAAGCTCAAGATGCTTCATGGTTGTTTTTCCTTTCTAAGTATTAGATTTGACTGTGTTCCTGTTTATTCTACCTTCCATCAAAACGGTGAGTCAATAGAATTATGTAGATGTATATACAAATTTGGGAAAACAAACAAGACAAGATGGTCGTTATTGTGGGAAAAGCCGGAGATTTCTTGCAAAACGATGGACAAAATAAGTTTTTTGTCCAAACTGGGGTTTTGTTAACACTTTGTGATAGCAAACCGGAGGCGATGATGATATAATACTTTTTACAACTTTTTTGAAAAATGCTAAAAGAGGAGAGCTGTATTATGACGCTGCTGACACCGATCCTGATTTGCCTTGCCGTAGCGATGATATTGGGGATATTATGGCTGTTTGCACCGCAGGCGGCGTTACAGGCGTCTATTTCGGTGGGCGTGATTGCCGCACTGGGCGTCAGCGGGGGGATCATCGGGGAGCTGCTGCCCCGCCGGTGGTTCCATTG
>USBC01000121.1 GCA_900552845.1 uncultured Oscillospiraceae bacterium
GCATAAAACTTCTACGATTTTAGCCAGCAGTTCTGCAGCTACATAAACAGTGCCCTGTACAATGCCATGGGGAACTATAATCGCGGTGCGAAGTATGGGCTGTACTATGTGACCCGTACCACACAGTACACCTCGGTGCTGGCGGAATGCGGCTTTATGAGCAACGAGAGCGAGTATGTGCAGCTTTTGCAGAATTATGCGCAAATTGCGAGCTCCCTTGCCAACGGCATCGGAAATTACATCAACAGCATTTACAGCGGATATACAGCCACCGGCACCGAGACGGTGGGCAAGGTGTCTCAGATCCCCGTAAAGAGTGTGACATTGGATAAATCCGCACTGGAGTTGACGGCAGGTGCTGCTGCACAGTTGACCGCAAAACTGAACCCGGAGGACGCAACCGATCAGACCGTGACATGGTCCAGCAGCAACGGCGGCGTTGTAACGGTAGATGAAAACGGCTCGCTGAAAGCGCTGGCGGCAGGAACAGCAACCATTACAGTAAAAACGACCGATGGCGGCTATACTGCAAGCTGTGCCGTGACGGTAAAGCCTGCGGCAGTGACAGATGTTCTGCTGGATAAGGCTGCAGTGACACTGAAAGTGGGCGAGTCGCTGGTACTGAATGCCACCGTACTGCCCGAAAATGTGACGGATAAGACGATTCAGTGGAACAGCAGCGCCCCAAATGTGGTAAAGGTAGAAAACGGAAAACTGACCGCCCTTGCAGAGGGGAATGCTACCATTTCTGCGAAATGCGGGGAAAAGAGCGCATTCTGTGCTGTAACGGTGCAAAAGAGCGACATTGCTGCCGAAAGTGTTACATTGGATAAGACAACACTGGAGCTGACAATTAACGGCAGTGCAAAGCTGACTGCAACAGTACTGCCGGAGGAAACGGCTGTGAAAACAGTGCAGTGGAGCAGCAGCGAGGAGACCGTTGCCAAGGTAGCGGCAGACGGAACAGTAACCGGACTAAAAGAGGGAACTGCAATCATTACGGCAAAGTGCGGTGAAAAGAGCGCCGAATGTACCGTGACGGTTAAATCGAGCCTTATTGTATTGATGCCAACCTCTATTCAGTTGGATCAGACTTCACTGAATTTAACACCGGGCAGTGCGGTAAAACTTACAGCAACAGTTTTGCCGGATAGTGTGCCGGATAAATCCGTAACATGGAGCAGCGATGCTCCAACCATTGCAGAAGTTTTGTCAGACGGAACGGTAACGGCAAAATCTGCCGGAATTGCGACCATCACAGCTAAAACGACAAATGGGCTGACGATTACCTGTGCGGTAACGGTAGCCTGAAAAGCCCAAAAAGGTGGAAGACCGGAAAACCGGTTTTCCACCTTTTTAAAAGAGGACTCCTGCCGAGAGCAGGAGTCCTTATCTGCGTTAAGAGGAATGATTGACCGCAAGGATAGCGACACCGAGAATAACCAAGATGGATCCGGTAACACGGTTTAAAACAAGGGGGGAGGCTTTATTGGCAAGAGATGCCGCCACTTGGGCAAAAATGAGTGTGCTGATGATACAGATGATAAGAGCTTCCATATCCGGTAAGCCGCCAATGACAAAATGGCTGACAGAGCCGGTAAAAGCGGTCGCACTCATAATGAAAACGCTGGTGCCAACAGCGGTTTTTAATTCATAGCCCAGCACCGATGTGAGCACAAGAAGCATCATCATTCCGCCGCCAGCCCCTACAAAGCCGCAAATAAAGCCGACAACAGCGCCGCAGGCGACGGAGCGCAAAGCCTTTTGATGGGCGGTCGCTGACTGAAAGCGCTGCTTGGGTTCCACCACCGGTTTGACAATGAATTTGATTCCGAGGAACAGCGTCATAAGTGTGGAGAAGCTGCCCATGGTGGTTTTGGGCACTGTGCTGGCAATATAGCTCCCCACTAAGGTGAAGCACAGAACGCTTACCATCATGATGACGCCGTTTTTAATATCAAGGTTTTTATTTTTGCCGTAGGTATAGGCAGAAGCGGCACTTGCCAATACATCACTGGCAAGAGCAATTCCAACAGCAAGGTACGGATCCATATGCAGAAAGGTGATCAGCATGGGACTGATGACAGCGGCAGCACTCATGCCAGCAAAGCCGGTGCCGAGTCCGGCGCCCAATCCCGCAAGTATACAGATAAGAATTTTGAACATAGGCCCTCCATAAAAACCATAATGAGGATATTATAATAAACAAGGGGGAAAAGTCAATAAATATTTCGGCATGAATGGGCGCAGGGAGGAATAGACTGGAAAAAGGACAGGAGGTGGGACGATGCGCTATGATCGAAGAAACCGATTTTCCCGGAAATATGCCGCGACAGGAAATAAACGATGGCAGAGGGGTCAGGGCAAGGAGCCGAGACGGAGCTCTAAACAGGAAGGACAGGGATTGATGCTGCTGATGGCACAAACGGTGCTGTGCGCGACGGTGCTTGCGGCAATATTCACAATGCAGTACATAAAGCCGACGGAGTATCAGATACTGGGCAAATACTACGACAGCGTAACATCGGCGGAAAGCGAAACGCAGGACGAGCGGCTGCGCATTTTGGCAATGCCCATTACGGCAGAGCGGTTGCGTCAGTGGTGGGAGGACTGGAAGCCTCCTGAGCTGGCTGAGGTCTTTGCATGGGCTGAAAGTGAGTTTGCTATGGGTGGTGAGGAACCGGTTTTTCCACGAAATGCCTCCTACCGCAGGGTGCTGGTCAGTGTTCCGGCAATGTCACCCATGACAGAGGACGCAGTGATTACATCAGATTATGGAGAGCGAACGCATCCTATCAGCGGGGCATGGGATTTCCATAGCGGAATCGACCTTGCGGCAGCGGCAGGAACCTGCATATACCCCATATATGCAGGTGAAGTCACAGCAACAGGGTGGTCACAAAGCTACGGGAACTATATCAAGCTGAGGCACAGCAGCAATTTGGAGACAATATACTGCCACTGCGAGACCATTCTGTGCGTGGAAGGGGAAAAGGTAACGGTGAATGATGTGATAGCACAAGTGGGGAGCACCGGCGTTTCTACAGGCCCGCATCTGCACCTGAGCGTGTTGGCGGACGGATACTATGTAGATCCTATGAATTTGTACAGCCCATGAATTTTATATTCGGTAAGACAAAAATTACGGTTAGCTTTTTGCTGGCAGCGGGGCTTTGTGCGGCAGCACTGCTTCCCGGTCGGCTGCTGCCGCTTTTATTTATGGCAGTTGCAGTGCATGAGGGTGGGCATTTTATTTGGCTTATACTGCAGAAAAAGAAGGTGGAGCACATAATGCTATCCCTGACCGGAGTGCGGGTGCGGCTGCAAAACGGCACAAAGATGAGTGAGAGCGGAGAACTGCTTTTGAACCTGTGTGGTCCGGCTGCCAATCTTCTGCTGGGAGGAACAGTGCTGGTATGCAGCAGGTCGGTTCAGTCAATGAGAATAGCAGCGGTGAATTTTGCCATAGCAGCAGCAACACTTCTGCCGCTGGGAGGAAGCGATGGGGCGATGATTACAGACATTCTGCTGGAGCGATGCTTGGTACGTCTACCGGAGCGGGAGAGAAAATGGCTGCGGCGGGGGATCGGGGCAGTGCTGGTAATGAGCTTTTTGGCAGTGGGCAGGGCTTTTAGTTGAAGATATGTGCTGAATGTGGTATGATAAAGTACATCACACGATAATCGGAGGCTGAAATGATCCCATTTGAGATAGAAAGACTGCTGTCCAAGGTTCAAAAGCCGGCACGTTACTGCGGCGGCGAGATCAATACCATTGTTAAGGACAAGACGAAAGTAACCACACGCGTGGCTTTCTGCTTCCCGGATCTTTATGAGGTTGGTATGAGCCACCTTGGCATGAAGCTGTTTTACTCTGCCTTTAATAAGCGGGAGGAGATTTGGTGCGAGAGGGTATTTGCTCCTGCGGAGGATATGCGTAGCCTGCTATTGGAAAACGGCATGAAGCTGTATGGGCTGGAGAGCTTTGATCCACTGGACGAATTCGATGTCATTATGTTTACCCTGCAGTACGAGCTGTGTTATACGGGCGTACTGGATATGCTGTATCTCTCCGGCATTCCGCTGCGGCAGAAAGACCGCAAGGGGCTGGAGCATCTAGTAATGGGCGGCGGTCCCTGCGCCTGCAATCCGGAGCCGATAGCAGACTTCTTTGACCTGTTCTTTTTGGGCGAGGGCGAGGAGGTCGACCTGGAGGTGCTGGATCTTTATGGCATTGCCAAAAAAGAGGGCTGGAGCAGGAAGGAATTTCTGCAAAGGGCTGCGCAGATCGAGGGCGTTTATGTGCCGTCTCTCTATGATGTTTCTTACCATGAGGACGGAACGGTTGCAGCGATTACCCCGAAAAACGGTGCGCCTGCGACCATCAAAAAACGCATTATGCCGGATTTTGATAAGGCGGATTTCCCCGAAAGCTTTGTGGTGCCGTTTATTGATGTGGTGCATGACCGTGCCGTGACCGAGGTGCTGCGCGGCTGTATCCGCGGGTGCCGATTCTGCCAGGCGGGTTATATTTATCGTCCTTATCGGGAGCGCAGTGTTGATGTGATCGACCGGCAGGCGTATGATCTTTGTCACGACTGCGGCTATGACGAGGTATCGTTGTCCTCTCTTTCCACCAGTGATCACAGCCATCTTGCTGACCTGATGGAAAAGATGCTGGTATGGGCGGAACCGGAGCATGTCGATCTATCATTGCCATCGCTGCGTATTGACAGTATGAACCCGCGTCTGTTGGAGTTGGTGCAGCGGGTACGCAAAAGCGGATTGACCTTTGCACCGGAGGCAGGCAGCCAGCGCTTGCGCGACGCGATCAATAAGAACATTACCGAGCAGGAAGTATTGGATACCTGCCGAATGAGCTTTGAAAGTGGTTATACAGCGGTAAAGCTCTACTTTATGATGGGGCTGCCTACCGAGACGGAGGACGATGTAAAAGCTATTATTGAATTGGCACAAAAGGTTGTCGATCTGTTTTATCATCTGCCAAGCAAACCAAAGGGAAAGGGAGTAACAGTCAATATCAGCGTAGCGTGCTTTGTGCCGAAGCCTTTTACACCATTCCAGTTTGAACCGCAGGATACGCCGGAGCAGTTTGTAGAAAAGCAAAAGCTGCTGCTGGAGACGGTTTCCAGCAGAAAAATTTCCATTAGCTATCACGACAGCGGGACAAGCCGTATAGAGGCAATATTGGCGCGTGGCGACCGGCGTCTTGCCGATGTGGTGGAAGCCGTGTGGCAGGCAGGCGGCAGGCTGGAGGGCTGGGAGGATCACTTCCTGCCGGCACGCTGGTATGAGGCATTGGAAAAGGCGGCACTTTCCCCTGACTTTTATGCAACCAGAAAGCGAGAATATGATGAGCTGATGCCATGGGATCATCTCGATTATTTTGTATCAAAGGACTTTTTGATCCGAGAGAATCGACTGACCCACGAGAGCAAAACCACACCCAACTGCCGAGAACGCTGCTCAGGCTGTGGGGTAAGCCGTGAACTGAATGAGAAAGGGGTGACCTGCAGTGGAAACTGTCCGTGTGTTCTTCCCTAAGGAGGGACGGCTGTAGTATATTTCCCATTTAGATGTTACACG
>USBC01000122.1 GCA_900552845.1 uncultured Oscillospiraceae bacterium
CGATTTCCCACAGCGTCCCCGCCATGATGCGCACCATGTGGTAAAGGAATCCATCTCCCGTCACCGTCAGATGCACCTCGTCGCCCGTTTGGGTCACGGCACATTCAGTCAGAGTACGCACCCGTTCCTCCGGCGGTATTTTACCGCCTGCGGCACAGAATGCCGAAAAATTATGGGTGCCCAGCAAGCGGGCAGCCGCCTCGTTCATGGCAGCGGTTTCCACCGGTCGGGGCAGCTGTACCGCCAGCCCCTCCCGGAACGGGTCTCTCGTCTCGCTTTGGTACCAGCGGTAACGGTAGCGCTTGGCGGCGGCGTCGTATCGGGGGTGAAAGTCCTCCTCCACAATACGGCAGCCGGTCACGGCAATGTCGCGGGGCAGGTTCACATTCAGCGCCCGCTGCAGTGCTCCCGGCTCAAGATGGCAGCCTTCGCACCTCAGCGCCGCCGCAAAGCCCACAGCATGCACGCCGCTGTCGGTGCGGGAGCAGCCGGTCAGCTCCCCCCGCTTTCCAAAGAGCTTTTCCACAGCGTCCTGCACGGTGCCGCAGACGGTTGGCTTATTTGGCTGCACCTGCCAGCCGCAATAGGCAGTCCCCAGCCAGCGCAGGGTCAGCAGATATCGCATGGTCGGGCACCTCCGTTTTTATCGTATCACAAGGTTTTTACCAAATTGTTGGCAAAAGATTAACATATTTGTTCAGAAGGATCACACCGGCAAATACCGCCGCCGTCGCCAGCCCGGAAACCAGGTCGCGACCGTGCAGCTTCATCTGCTTCATGCGGGTACGCCCCTCTCCGCCATGGTAGCAGCGGCATTCCATCGCCAGCGCCAGCTCGTCCGCCCGCCGGAACGCCGAAACGAACAGCGGAATGAGAATCGGTAAAAGCGCCTTGGCGCGCTGCATCACGCCGCCGCTCTCCAGGTCTGCGCCTCTTGCCTTCTGGGCGGACATGATCTTATCGGTCTCCTCAATGAGGGTGGGGATAAACCGCAGTGCAATGGTCATCATCATCGCCAGCTCATGCACCGGCAGCTTGATTTTCTTAAGCGGCGACAAGAGCCGCTCGATGCCGTCGGTAAGGGCGATGGGCGAGGTGGTATAGGTCAGCAGCGAGGTGCCCGCAATGAGGCACAGAATTCTGACCGACATAAACACCGCCGTTTCGACGCCTTCCTTGGTGATCTTCAGGAACTTCCATTGCCACAGCGGGTCGCCGGTGGAAAGGAACAGATTGAGCACCGCCGTAAAGATGACGATGGGAATGACCGGCTTCATGGATTTCCAGATCATCGAAAGCGGGATCCGGCTGATAACATAGGCAATAAAGCCGAACAGCACGCCCAGCAGCAGTCCCCACATATTGTCCGCCACAAACAGCATCACAATGTAAAGAACCGAAAGCAGGATTTTGATACGGGGGTCCATTTTGTGAATGGCGCTCTGCCCCGGAAAATACTGTCCGATGGTAATATCGCGGATCATCGGGCGGCACCCCCTTTCACAGCGGTAAGGATCGCGGCTGCCGCGCCCTCTACGGTGTAGATATTCTCCGGCACCGGGCAGCCAGCTGCCCGCAGTCCGGCAAAGACACGGCTGATCTGCGGCACGGCAAGTCCCATTGCGGTCAGCTCCTCAGTGCGGGCAAAGATATTCTCCACGGTATCGTACATTGCAGGTCTGCCGTCGGCAATCACCAGCACCTTTTTGGCGTGCTGTGCAATGTCCTCCATGCTATGGCTTACCAGCAGCACGGTATTTTTGCGTTCCTCGTGGTATTCTCTTATCTCACCCAGAATGATATCTCTGCCGCGGGGGTCAAGCCCTGCGGTCGGCTCGTCCAGCACCAGCACCTTGGGGTCCATCGCCAGCACGCCGGCAATGGCAACACGGCGCTTCTGCCCGCCGGAAAGCTCGAACGGGCTTTTCTCCATCACATCTTCGCTCAGACCTACAAAGCGCAGCGACTCCCTTACCCGCTTATCCACCTCCTCGGGGGAAAGCCCCATGTTGGTGGGCCCGAAGGCGACATCTGCCGCCACCGTCTCGCCAAAAAGCTGGTATTCGGGGTACTGGAACACCAGCCCCACCTTGAAGCGGAATCGTCTGAGGTCTTTCTTATCCGCCCACAGGTCCTCCCCGTCAATGTAGACCTTGCCCTCGGTGGGTGCCAGCAGCCCGTTCAGGTGCTGGATAAAGGTGGACTTGCCGGAGCCGGTATGCCCGATGATGCCGGCAAATTCCCCCTCCTCTATCTCGATATTAAAATCCTGCAGTGCTGCCCGCTCATAGGGGGTACCCTGCGAATAAATATGCGTTAAATGCTCGGTTTTGATAATAGACATATTCTGCACAGTTCCTCCCTTATCGGGTCGTCAGCAGGGTCTTCAGTGCCTCAATGCACTCCTGCTCATCAATGATATCGGCCTGCACCGGCAGACCGGCTTCCTTCAGGATCGTCATCAGCTCGGTGGTCTGGGGCACGTCCAACCCCACCTGCCGCAGCTCCGCCACATGGCTGAACACCTTACGGGGCACATCGTCCATCAGCACATGGCCGTCGTCCATCACAATGACGCGGTCGCACTCGGCGGCTTCCTCCATGTAGTGGGTGATGAGCACCACGGTGATGCCCTTTTCACGATTTAATTGCCGCAGCACCTTCATCACCTCGCGGCGTCCGCGGGGATCCAGCATGGCAGTCGGCTCGTCCAGCAGGATACAGCGGGGCTGCATGGCGATAATGCCCGCAATGGCAACCCGCTGCTTCTGTCCTCCGGAAAGCTGGTGGGGAGCGCTTTCCCGGTATTCGTACATACCCACCGCCTTCAGCGCCTCTTCCACACGGCGGCGGATCTCCGCCGGCTCCACCCCCATATTTTCGGGGGCGAACGCCACGTCCTCCTCCACCACCGTCGCCACGATCTGGTTATCGGGGTTCTGGAACACCATGCCGGCGCACTGGCGGATCTCAAACAGCTTGTCCTCGTCTTTCGTATCCATGCCGTCCACCGTAACGGTGCCGGTGCGGGGCAGCAGCACGGCGTTGCAGTGCTTGGCAAAGGTGGATTTGCCGGAGCCGTTGTGCCCCAGCACCGCTACAAATTCCCCCTGCCCGATGCTGATGCTTACGTCCTCCAGCACCAGCGGCAGTCCGGTCTCCTCCTCGTAGCTGAAGGAGATATGCTCGGTTTCGATCAGCTTTTTCAAAATGCGTTTCCTCGCTTTTTCGTAGTCTCAGTCCCTGCTGTGCCACACGGCGGTAGAGCCGCAGGGCAATGGGCAGCCGGTGGCTGTGACCGGCAGCCCGATCTCTGAGGAGAAGGTCTCGCCCTTCCCCGCAAAGCGGCGGCTGACGGTGGTGTTCAGGATATATTCCATCACGCTGGGGCTAAGCCCCGTGGTGTAGGAGTTGATGGCAAAAAACAGCGGATTTTCGGTCAGCACGCCGGCGCACAGCTTCACCAAGTCATACACCGAGTCCTCCAGCTTCCATACCTCGCCGCCGGGACCCCTGCCGTAGCTGGGCGGGTCCATAATGACGCCGTCATACAGGCTCCCCCGGCGGATCTCCCGCTCCACAAACTTCTGGCAGTCGTCCACAATCCAGCGGATCGGCTTTTCCGCAAGCCCCGAGAGCTGCTGGTTTTCCCGCGCCCATGCCACCATGCCCTTGCTGGCGTCAACGTGGCACACGGCTGCGCCCGCCGCCGCGCACGCGAGAGTTGCGCCGCCGGTATAGGCAAAGAGATTGAGTACCCGAACGGGTCTGCCCGCCCCCTCTATTTTCTTTCGGAAAAAGTCCCAGTTGACCGCCTGCTCCGGGAACAGCCCCGTGTGCTTAAAGCCGGTGGGGCTGATCTTGAAGCGCAGGTCGCGGTAGCGGATCGTCCAGAACTCGGGGTGGCTGCGGTAGATCTGCCAGCTGCCGCCGCCCGCAGTGGAGCGGTTGTAGCGGGCGTCCGCCCTTCGCCACATCTCGCCTTTTTCCGGCTTCCAAATGACCTGCGGATCGGGGCGGATCAGCAGGGTATCGCCCCACCGCTCCAGCTTTTCGCCGCTGCTGGTATCCAGTATCTCAAAATCCTGCCACTGGTCTGCTATGCGCATGGTTTTACTCACTTTCTGTCGTTCTATGCTTTATGGTCTGTGCAAACTGCGGGGAATGGGGGCGCCGCTGGGGGCAAAGCCCCCTCGGCGACCGCCGCAAAGCGGCGGTCGCCGCCCCGCCCGAAGGGCGGGGACGGCGCCCCCACCCCACGGTCTGCACCCATTTTTTGATTTACCGCAGCAGCTTTTCGCAGCCCGCTGCCAGCCGCTCCGCCAGCTCCCGAATGAGCTCGGCGTCCTCGCCCTCCACCATCACACGGATCAACGGCTCGGTGCCGCTGGCACGGATCAGGATACGGCCGGCGTCGCCCAACCGGTGCTCGCACTCCTCGATGAGTGCTTCCATTTCGGGGCTTTCATGCAGAGCCTCCTTCATGTCGCGGTCTGCCTCCACATTCAGCAGCACCTGCGGCGTTACCGGCATTCTGCCCGCCAGCTCGCTCAGCGGCTCGCCGGTCAGCTTCATTACCCGCATCAGTTGAATGGCGGAAAGCTCTCCGTCTCCGGTAGGCATATATTCCCGAAAAATGATATGTCCCGACTGCTCGCCGCCGATGTTGTAGCCGTTTTTACGCATATTCTCCAGCACATAACGGTCGCCCACCTTGGTGGTCTCGGCGTGAATCCCATTCTCCTTTGCAAAGCGGAAAAAGCCGAAGCTGCTCATCACCGTTACCACGGCAGCGCTGCCGGAAAGCCTGCCCTCAGCTTTCATCTGCCGTGCAAAAATAGCGATCATCTGGTCGCCGTTGACCACATTGCCCTTTTCGTCCACAGCAAGGCAACGGTCGGCATCACCGTCAAAGGCAACTGCCAAATCGTATTTGCCGCCGGCCATCAGGCTTGCCAGATGCTCCACATGGGTGCTGCCGCACGCCCGATTGATGTTGGTGCCGTCGGGGGCGTCGCACAGTATGGTCGCCTCGGCGCCCAAGAGAGAGAACAGCAGCCCTGCGGTACGGCAGGCGGCGCCGTTAGAGCAGTCCGCCAGCACCCGCATACCGTCCAGCCGCTCCGGTACGGTAGAGGCAAGATATTCAGCATAAAGCGCTGCCGCCTCGTGGTCCTCGGTGCAGACGCCGATCTCCTCCGGCTCCACCGGGATCATGGGGATATCCCGATCCAGAAGCATTCGCTCGATCTCGTCCTCCTCGTCATCGGTCAGCTTGTAGCCCTCCGGTCCGAAGATCTTGATGCCGTTGAATTCCATCGGGTTGTGGGAGGCGGAGATCACGGCACCCATCTCAACGTTGAGCACGCTGGTCAGGAACGCGATGCCCGGGGTCGGGATGATGCCTGCGTCGATCACGTCGAATCCGCCGGCGGCCATGCCCGCAGACAGGGCGGAAGCCAGAAAATCGCCGGACACACGGGTGTCACGACCCACGAGCGAGCGGCGGCGCCCCTCAGGCTGATCGTCTTGGGTGCCGGCGTCGCCGAGCACACGCACGGCGGCATCGCC
>USBC01000123.1 GCA_900552845.1 uncultured Oscillospiraceae bacterium
GCTTCCCGGCGGTGTCACCAGCAGGGAAACAGAGGCTTTTCTTTGTTTACAGACGCTATCAAAAATTCCGAAATTCAATTGCGATAACAGCGATCCTGACCGACCAGCCAGTCCTCGCACATACGCTGCGCTTCTTCCAGACTGCGGCTTTCACAATCAAAGAAAGCACCGCGCATCGAGCAGTAAGAATAATGGACACGGGGAACACCATTGGCATCCTTAAAGCGTTCACAGCGTTCCTGTCCGGGCATCAGAAAAAGTTGTTCCATAGTCCATTCTCCTTTTTTGCAGCAATCAGCGGTAAGCACACAACGTTTGCTATTGTAGCACGGCAGGAGAGAATATGCCATTGCCGTTTTGCCCAAAGATTCGCTGCTTTTTTCTCCCCGATGGCACTTGACAACGTAGGAACGCAGTTTGCCGACACACGAACCACCGACTGCATATCCGTGCGGCCGGCGGTCACTGTTTTGGGCTGCAAATAAAGAGAACCGGCACATCATCTGGCTGTGCTGCGAGAGGCTCCGTGGAAAAACGCTGGATACAATAAAAATATTTTGTGCAATTTTCATAGTTTTCTAAATGATGTTTTGGTGGTACAATAGAAGCATTAAAATAGGTCTTTTCAGGAGGAGCACATGGCAGAAAAGAACATTGAACTGGATAGCGTAGAGGTGGCTGCGGCGGTCTTTGGCAATTGTGACCGCAACATCCGTCTGCTGGAACACGAATTTTCGGTTACGGCAGTCTGCCGAGGCACGCAGCTGCGGCTCTCGGGCGAGCCTGCTAATGTTGCCGCTGCGAACCGTGCCGTGGAAGGGATGCTGCTTCTGATGGAAAACCATACGCCGCTGGAGGATCAGACGGTGCGTTACTGCATCAGTCTGGCTCACGACGGTGCGGAAAAGCGGGTCAAGGAACTGACCGAGGACTTTGTAACGGTGACGGTCAAGGGCCGTCCTATCCGGCCTAAGACTTTGGGACAGAAAGAATACCTGAATGCGATCCGCAGCAATGCCATCACCTTTGGCGTTGGCCCGGCGGGCACAGGCAAGACCTATCTGGCTGTGGCCATGGCAGTGAAAGCGTTCAAGGCCAAGGAAGTATCCCGCATTGTGCTGACCCGCCCGGCAGTGGAAGCAGGCGAGAAGCTGGGCTTCCTGCCCGGTGACCTGCAGCAGAAGGTAGACCCTTATCTGCGCCCGCTGTATGACGGCCTGTTTGATATGCTGGGTGCCGAGACCTATGAGCGTCTTGTGGAAAAACAGATCATTGAGGTGGCGCCTCTTGCCTATATGCGAGGCCGCACGCTGGACGATTCCTTTATTATTCTGGACGAGGCGCAGAACACCACGCCCGAGCAGATGAAAATGTTTCTGACCCGCATGGGAGTGGGTTCCAAGGTCGTGGTCACCGGTGATGTGACCCAGATCGACCTGCCGGACGCCCGCCGCTCTGGGTTAGTGGAGGCAAGCAAAATTCTGCGGGAGATCCCCGATATCGCCATCTGCCGCTTCAGCGAAAAGGACGTGGTGCGGCATCGGCTGGTGCAGGACATCATAAAGGCATACGAGAAATATTACAGCAAGCAGGAAGCAAAACAAGATGCTGCAAGGAGAAGCAAGTAACATGGATAAGCTGAAAGTCAACATCACAAACGACCAGAAGACGGTAAAAATCCCCGCAGGGCTGCGGCTGATGCTGCGCCGCTGCTGCACCGCCGTGCTGCGCATGGAGCAGTTTCAGGGGGACGCTGAGGTAAACATCACCTTTACCGACGATGAAAAGATCCGCCAGATGAACAACGAGTTCCGCCACATTGACGCCGCCACCGATGTACTCTCCTTCCCCTTGGGCGAAAACGGCGAATACGACCTGAATCCCGACAGCGGCTGCAAGCAGTTGGGGGATATCGTTATCTCGGTGGAGCACGCCGTGGCGCAGGCTGCCGAGTTCGGCCATACCTTCCAGCGGGAGATGGGCTATCTGACCGTTCACTCCATGCTGCATCTGCTGGGCTACGACCATGTAAACGGCGGGCTGGAAAAGACCATCATGCGGGAAAAGGAAGAGGAAGCGCTGGGGCGGTTGGGTCTGACCCGCGACAACACCTATGTGGAGTGAGGAAGAGCCAATGAGAGATGTGCAAAAATCGGCGTTTATCGCCATTGTCGGGCGCCCCAATGTGGGCAAAAGCAGCCTGCTGAACGCCCTTTTGGGGGAAAAGGTTGCCATTGTTTCCCCCCGCCCGCAGACCACCCGTACCCGCATCACCGGTATTCTCACCGAGGGGGCGACCCAACTGGTCTTTATTGACACCCCCGGTCTGCACCGCGCCCGCAACTCGCTGGGTGAATACATGGTGCGGCAGGTGGGCTCCTCGGTCTCTGATGTAGACCTTGCCGTTCTGGTGACGGACGCTTCCGAGCCGTGGGAACGGCTTTCCCGTGCCGAGCAGGAGCTTATCGAGCAGTTCAAAAAGCTGGATTTGCCCGCCGTAGCGGTGCTCAATAAGATCGACCTTTTGAAGGACAAGGAGCAGCTGATCCCGATGATGGCGGTGCTGAACGAAGCATATCCCTTCGAGCAGATCGTGCCGCTGAGCGCCAAGACCGGCGACGGGGTGGCGCTCTTACGGGAGCTGCTGGACGGCGCTGCCGTGGAGGGTCCGCACTACTTTGACGACGACACGCTGACCGACCAGCCGGAACGGGTCATTGCCGCCGAGATCCTGCGGGAAAAGGCGCTTTGCTTCCTTTCGGAGGAGATCCCACACGGCATTGCGGTAACGATCGAATCCATGAAAGAGCGGGAGACGCCCAACGGAACGATCACCGATATTGAGGCATTGATCTACTGCGAGCGAAAAAGCCACAAAGGCATTATCATCGGCAAGGGCGGCGCCATGCTGAAAAAAATTGCGACCGCCGCACGCGAGGAGCTGGAGGCTTTTCTGAACTGCAGAGTGAACCTGCAGTGCTGGGTCAAGGTGAAGGAGGACTGGCGCAACGAGGAGCGTATGCTGCGGAACTTTGGCTTTACCGAGGAAAGGTAAGTCCTGCCGGTCGGACAGCAGGCGCCAGCCCGAAAGAGACAGAAGTCTGTGACAACTTGCCGGGGGCGCCCGCGCCGGCGGGGCGCGCGGGCGCTGCCGGAGCCGGCGGCGCAGCCGCCGAGACCGCCGCAGGCGGTCTGCCCTGCGGGCGCGAACCGGCTTTGTGGAAATTTTTGTGCAGCGGGTGCAAAAATTCCCTAACATAACCCACGGCAGAGGGCGCACAATGACAGCAGAAACACTGCTGCAAGGAGGCGTTCTGCCGTGAACCGACCCGCCGATGATCTGAATTATGACCTCCAAAACCGCTGGGAGCGCTTTTGGCAAAGCGGACGGGTGGAGGATTATCTTGCATACCGGGCGGCGCAAAGTGCCGCCCAAAAGGAGCCGACTGATGCAGACAGTGACCGACGCCCTGGTGCTGCGGGAACGACGGCTTGATGAGCAGGATCGCCTGCTGACGCTGCTTTCCGCCGACAGAGGGATCATAACCGCTTACGCTAAGGGAGCGGGACGCATGAAGGGCTCGATGGCAGGCGCCACCGAGCTGCTTTGCTATTCCCACTTTGTTTTGTTCCAGAACCGTGAGCGGTGCTACGCCGATAAAGCCGAGGTAAATAACCTGTTTTTCGGCATTCGGGGCAACCTGGAAAAGCTGACGCTGGCAACCTACTTTGCACAGCTGTGCTGCGAACTGATCCCCGAAAATGAACCGGCGCAGGAGCCGCTGCGGCTGATGCTCAATGCTTTGTACTTTTTGGAGCGGGACAAGCTTCCTCCTTTGCAGCTTAAGGCCATTCTGGAGCTGCGCCTGTTGGCGCTGACCGGCTATATGCCGGATCTTATTGCCTGCCGGGAGTGCGGCGGACTGCCGGAGGAGGGCGGGGTGCTGTTCGATCCGGTGGGGGGCAGCATCTGCTGCCCGGACTGTGCGTCAAACGGCGCGGTGGGGCTGCTGCCGCTGCCGGCGGGAGTCTTTGCCGCCATGCGGCACATCATCTATGCGGATTTTGAAAAGCTGTTCCGCTTTAAGCTGGGGGAGGAAAACCTGCCGGTTCTGGCGCACGCGGTAGAGCAGTACCTGCTGTGCCGGGTAGAACGAATCCTGCCTGCCCTGAATTTTTACAAAACGGTCTGCTGTTGACCGATCAACCGAAAAAGATTTTGAACAAGTGAAAGGACGGTATTTACCATGACCGAAAAACAAAACAAAGCCATCGAGCTGCACCAAAAGGGTTATAACTGCTTCCAGTCGGTCGCATGCGTCTTTGCGGGAGAGCTGGGCGCTGAAGAAACGGCGGTCTTCCGGCTGGGCGAGGGCTTTGGACTGGGCATGGGGGATATGTCCCAGACCTGCGGAGCCGTTACCGGCGCCGTTGCCTGCATGGGGCTATTAAACAGCGCCGGCGATACCGAAGCACCCAATACCACCAAGCGTGCCACCATGGGACTTGCCTCCACGCTGACGGCGCGGTTTCGTGCCGAGCACGGAAGCTGCATCTGTCAGGTACTGAAGGGCAGAACAGGCTGCCCCGTCGTCCCCTGTGATACCTGCATCGCCGACTGTGTGGGCTATGTGGAGGAGGAACTGAAAAACCGCATATGACCTACTATGACCAGAACGCCCTCAAGCTGTGCCATGCCTTTTGGCGGGCGCGGCTGCGCACCGGCATGACCTGTGTGGACGCCACTACCGGACGGGGGAGAGACGCCGAGGTGCTGTGCCATCTCATCGGAGAGAATGGGCATTTATTTGCCTTTGACATTCAGCCGGAGGCGGTAGAGAGTACACGGGAGCGGCTGACCGATGCCGGACTGATGGAACGGGCGACACTGATCTGCGCCAGCCACAGTCGAATGGCAGAGTACGTTCCGGCGGCGGACGCCGTTGTTTTTAACCTGGGGTATCTGCCCCATGGCAATCATGCCATCGGTACCACGGCGGCAGAAAGTATTCCCGCAATGGAGGCAGCGCTTTCGATCCTTGCCGAGGACGGGTTTGTGACCATCTGCCTGTACTACGGCGGGGACAGCGGCTATGCCGAGCACGACGCGCTGCTGGCTTACCTTGCCGGACTGGACGCCAAAAAGTACACGGTAATGGTACAGCAATTCCTGAACCGTCCCAACTGCCCGCCGATTTTTATTGTGGTTGAGAAAAACCGTTGAACGGCTGACCGGTTGCCTTGCCTGCGGCGACCGGGGAGCGGCGGGCGCCCGCAGGGCGCCGCAGAGGGACATGTCTGCAAAGAGCCGGAGCGCCGGCGACTTGCCAAAGCTCGTGGAGAAGCTGTGGGGAGCGGGAGACCGGCGAGACGGCGCAACCGGCCGGGAGTGCGTGCCCGCAGGGCAAACCGCCCCTTTTAGGGGGGCGGTTTCGGCGGCGAAGCCGCCGGCTCCGGCGCAGCCGGAGCGCCCTGCGAGCGCCGTCTGAGCCGCTGCCC
>USBC01000124.1 GCA_900552845.1 uncultured Oscillospiraceae bacterium
TTGTCACTTTCCAGATCCGCAAAAGATACAGATCCTCCTCCAGTGTGCAAAGCACCCCCGTATCCTTGCCGCCCATCCTTCCGGATAGAGTGATCTCGCCGTTGCCCTCAGGGCCCCAAATCAAATAGTTGTTTTTATCCCGGTACAGTGCCAAGCCAACATGGTTGGCGCCCTGCGGCAGTGCGGAATTATGCTGCAGCGAAGCCATCAGCATCCATTCTTCTTCAGGCTGGGTGCGCATCAACCGGGGAGCATTTTCCCTGACCATGCCATCCTGTACCGCCAAAGAGAAGGAACCTTTTCCATTGAAGTAGTCCCATCCATCATCATTCAGCACATCTCCCGAGTTATTTTGGGAACAAGCTGTCATGCCGAGCAGCATAGCTATCGCCAACAACAGGGCGGCAAAGCGTTTTATTTTCATGGATCATCCCTCCTTACAGAGCATAAACGCCCTCAATCGCTTCGTCTGCGGTCACCCGATCTGCCGGTTGATCTGGGCAGTAACACAGACAGGAAAACTTGTCCCCCTCTGCAATTGCCACAAAATGGGGTTTTTCAGCATCTACCTTGACCTGAACACCGGCAGGGATCCGGACAATCACAGCCGTATCTAGGTTGGGCTTCCCATCTTGATAATCGCAAAAAGGCATAAGCGCCGTGCCGTGGAAAAAGTAAAAGACCTCTGCCCCCCGGTGAGTTTCCCAAATGCGGAAAACGGGAGTGTGATGCCACCCGTTAAGCACCCCACAGACAACATCATTGGTGCAGCTATGCATCCTAAGCGGCATGGGCGTGCAGGTAAAATAGTCTTCCCGGTGGGTATACTGCTCATCCACATGGGCAAAATGAACACCTTTTACATTGACATCACGCCAGTCAACAATTAAAGCCTTTCTCATACTGCCTCCTCAAATCTTCATTCCGGAGAATTTGACGCCTTCAATCAGATTCTTTTGGAATAGCGCAAATAGGATTGCCGTAGGAATCATACTGACTGTTGCTCCTGTAAGGATCATGTTCCAGTCCGTATTCCGATCGGCTGCAAATGAGGCAATCCCGGTGGTAATTACCCAAAATTCCTCACCGGTATTGACAATTAACGGCCACAGATAGCTGTTCCAGCATGCTAAGAACGCAAACAACCCCATGGTCAGCATAATGGGTTTTGACAGTGGCAAAATCACTCTCCAATATATCCCGAAGAAAGACAATCCATCGATCCGAGCCGCTTCCTCCAAGTCCTTTGGTATACTCATGTAGAACTGGCGCAACATGAAAATGCCAAAGCCGCCGGCAATAGAGGGCAGGATAAGCGCCGCCAAGGAATTGATCAGCCCCATATCCCGAACCACCAAAAATAGGGGAATCATTGTCACGGTAAAAGGAATCATCATGGTGCTTAGAATTAAGTAAAATGCAAGAGATCTGCCCTTAAAGCGTAGCCGTGCCAAGGAGTACGCCGCAAGCGAATTCACCAGCAGCGACAGCACCGTTACCACCAATGCATAAATCATGGTATTCCCGATATAGTGCAGGAAATCATAATCCCGAAAAATAGCTGCAAAGTTTTCAAAAGATACCCCTGCAGGGATTACCGAAATGCGTCCTAACTGCGATTCGGTATTGACTGCGCCGCACAAGGTCCACAACATGGGGTACACTGTGATGATTGCAAAAAGCGTGGCTGGAATATACAACCACCATTTTCTCCATTTTTTGTTCATGATTACCTCCTAGTTCTTTTCCGTGCGCATTACTTTCAACATCAGCAGCGAAAATGCCAGTATAATCACAAACAGATTCAGTGCCAGAGAAGCGGCATAGCCCATAGAATACTGAGAGAATGCCGTTTCGTATATGTACTGCACCGCAAGATTTGTGGCGTTGGCTGGTCCGCCGTCCGTGAGAGTTGCAATATGGTCATATGCCTGGAAGGAATTTATAACGGACATGATGATAACAAAAACACTGGTATTTGCCAGATTCGGCATGGTAATGTGCCAAAACTGCTGCCAGCCGTTGGCGCCATCAATTTGCGCCGCCTCATAGTACTCCTTGGGAATATCCTGCAATCCTGCCAAAAAAATGATCATATAGTAGCCCATTTGCATCCACACATGGACGATCAGCACGGCAGGCATTGCCCATTTCATGGAGCTTAGCCAGGGTATCTTTTCCCCCAAAAAGGCACTGACTATATTATTGATGACACCGGTACGCTCATCATACATTAGCTTCCATATCAGACCCGTTACAACCGAGGAGAGAATCACGGGCATAAAGTAGGCAGTACGGAAGAAGCCGGAGTCTTTTGGAATTTTGTGGACGATAAGTGCCAAAACCAATGACATGATATACAATGCCGGCACATAGCACAGCGTATAGCTGCCGGTGCGCTTTAGACATTTAAGCCAGTTCTGATCCTGTAGCAGCGTCTTAAAGTTATCCAACCCGGTAAACTCCATCGAGCCAAGCATATTCCAATCGTGCAAGCTGATCCAGCCTGCGCTGACCATAGGATAAAACACAAACAGAAGCATCAATACCAAAGCCGGCATAAGAAATATCCATCCGGCGATCAATTCTTTGGTCTGCATGGTCAAGAGTGTTGTTTTGTTTCGGGTATTTGGCTGTTTCATATCGCCCCTCCACAAAGAATTAGTTTAGCAAAAGCTCGCATTTTACCTGCGTTTCACTAAGAATGGTCTCAACCGGTTTGTCAGTGTAAATTGCCTCCTGCAGCGCATCTCCCACTGCCATTACAATGCTGGTGGGATAAACAGGCTCACGGTTGGCGGTAGGCAGGATTGTGTTGACAAACATATCGAAGGGATACTGGCTGTAAAACTCCTTACCATTTTCCAGCACGGACAGCCGTGGGCTTATCTTGGCAGCCCTAGTCGCCATCTCGGTCGGTATCTCTGTTCCTTGGTTCAGCAACCAGTTTAAATACAGTGCGGCTGCTTCTGGATTTTTCGATTTAGAAGAAACCATATACTGCCATCCTCCGATGATGCTGGCGGATGGCATGCCCTGCTCTGCTGCGGGATAGGGTACCACTGCATATTCCATTTCGCTGTAGTTTGCCTTAAGCCAGCTGACAGCCCAAGATCCGCAAATCTGCATTGCTGTGCGTCCGGTTGCAAAGGGGGTAATGTCCGTATTGGAATTCTCCACCTTCTTGCAGGTACCGGGAGCCCCAAAAATATCCCTGTAGAAGGAAAATGCTTTTGCTGCACCGTCGGAATCAATTACCACCCGTGTTCCGTCCTCGTTCAATACGTCACCACCGCTCATCCACAGGAAAGGATAAAACTCAAACACCTGATAGCCCGACTGCAGGTCGGTTTGAAGGATGATCCCATAACGGTCCTCGTTTGCCAGCGCATTTGTGGCGTTGATCAGTTCCTCCCATGTTTTGGGGTAGTCGATCCCGGCGCCCTCAAAGGCCTCCTTGGAGCAATATAGCGCCATAATGTCCATGTTGCCGGGAAACGCCATAATCTTTCCATCAAAGGTTAGAGACTCCAACGTACCCTCCATATAATCGGCTCGGTTGGCTTCCAAATAAGAGGTAACATCATATGCCACACCTGTTTCTACATACTTAAGCATTTCAGCATTGGAAATGCAGAACATATCGGGACCAGTTTTGGTGGCAAAGGCAATGGCGAGCTTCTGATAAAAATCATCGGAGTTGCCCGGCACCACCGTAACCTTTACCTTGGAATCCGGATGTTCCACATTCCATTGCTCTTCCGTTACCTTCTCTATCACCTCTGCCTCTTCGCCAAGAGTGGTAATCCACAAATTAAGATACTCGCCACCGTTCTTCGTGTTTCCTGTCTCGCCGCTGCCGCCACAGGCACAAAGCATCATAACAGCCAGCACTATCGCCAAAAGACCCGTCATTTTCCTTTTCATTATTCTTTTCTCCTTTTCCAGCTTTACTGCCTTGATCTTTCGCTATTTCGCCCTCATCTTTCCCATCCTCGGCAAGCGTACGCTTGCCGAGGATGGGAAATGCGGCACGGCGCAGCTATCCCTACCGCACGCACCAAACACCTTAAAGAGCCAACCTGTAGCAATTGTAGATATCCTCTCTGGTCATTTTGGGGAAGCCGTTGAGCTTACCGTCTGAACCAAAGCTGACCGTAACAACCTCGTCCGTTAGTATATCTAGATCCGCCTCGGTCGCTCCAAACTGACTGATGCGTGTTTGAACACCCTTATCGCGCATCATTTTTTCAAACCGGTCAGCAGCCTCCGCCAATTCACAGCCAAATATTTCTTTGGCAAACCTGACATATTTGTAATTATCGGGGCGTTTAACAAAATAGCGCATCCAAGAGACCATCATACACGCCAATGTTGCTCCGTGGGTTGCATTATAATGGGCGCTTAGAACATGACCCATCTGGTGCATGGGAGTAAAGCCGAAAGTCCCGGATGTCATCCAACCGTTTAGAGCGATGGCTGCCGCCCACATTAAGACACCCCGAGCCTGAACATCGGCGGGGGCCTTCCAAACCTGCTCCAACGCCTCCAGTGTTCCCCGTATAACTCCTTCATGCATGCGGTCGTGGAGAGTCAGATTTACCGCAGGATTCCCGTTAATATATGCCTCCATTACATGAGCCACAATATCATAGCCACCGCAAGCCGTCTGGTAGGAGGGCAGACTGGTGGTTAGACCAGGATCCATAACCGCAACCTTCGCATACAGACAGCCCGGCTCCCAAACATAGCTTTTTTTGCCGGATTCATCATCGGTAATAACTCCAATGGGGTTCATTTCACTTCCGGTTCCCGCCAATGTGGGAATAGCGATATAGGGCAATGCCCGTGTAGGTGGAATCGCTGTGACATCACTATGGGACAGCATCAGCATCCTGGACATATCATGTGCATAATAAACGCCGGCAGCTATGAACAGCGGACCGACGATGTCAAGTCCGACCCCAGGTGCAATCAGCAGATCGACGCCGTTTTCTTTACACAGTTCCACACCTCTCTTGGCCTGAGAAAGCTTGGGATTTGCGGTAACCCCCATATAATCGATGCAAGTTACGCCGGCTTTCTCCAAGCTTTTGTGGATGATGTCAATGGTCTTGGAAAAGTATTGGCACTCTGTATAAGTCACCAGCATGGCTTTCTTGCCATAAGCCGCCGCGTAGGCACCAATTTGAGGCAAAACACCGTCGCCAAAAACAACCTTTACGGGATTGTAATATTCAAAATTCTCCATCTGTTTCCACTTCCCTTCTTATTCTTCCCACAAGCCAGCTTGACGCAAAATACTTACGGAGGAATTCAAGCCAATACCAAAGCGAGTACAGCCGGCATCGATCATTTCCATCATCGTATCAACGGTACGAATTCCGCCGGCGGCTTTGATCTGAGCCCTGTCACCAACAGCTGCCTTCATCAGTTTAATGTGATTAACCATAGTGGGTGATGGTCCCCACCCAGTTCCTGTCTTCACAAAGC
>USBC01000125.1 GCA_900552845.1 uncultured Oscillospiraceae bacterium
CGCAGATGAAGGGCTTTATCCAGGCAATCATAGACTATTTGAAGGCCGAATAAACAATCAGCGGTGTAAGACGGGTGTTGAAAGGCTCAATGCCCGTTTTTTTATACAATTTGCTTTTTTCAGCAGGCTGCGGTACAATGAGTTTGACCGGCAGAGATGGCGGGCTTATTTGCGTTATTGCTGCACTTTTCGGGAAAGCAGAACCGGCTGCGGGTTGGGCTGTACCAATGCAAGGAAATGATACAGCCGATGCGAGGAAGCATGATCAGTCGCTGAAAAGAGCCGGGAAAAGATGACCTGACGATAAGGGAGGAGCCGAGATGGACAGACTGGAGCTGGCAAAAAAGGAAGCGGAACTGCTGGAGGCGGGAACACCCTATGCCGCAGTAACGATTGCAGAAGCGGTAAATATAGCGCGTACCGAGGCAAAGATGCTGGTGCTGGAGGATAATACGATTTACGGTACGGTTGGCGGAGGGACGGGTGAACGCTTCGCGATCCGCGATGCCGCAGAGCTGTTGGCAGAGGGGAAAAATGCGGTTCGACGCTATGAACTGGATTCGCCGCTTTCTGAAGCCGGAAAAGCGTGCGGAGGCAACTTGACAGTCTTTATAGAGAGCTGCCGCAGTACCCGCCCGCAGCTTGTTATGGTGGGTGGCGGACATGTGGGAACGGCACTGATCCGTGCGGCAAAGCTGGCAGGCTTTACTGTAACGCTGTTGGATACTCGCGGGGAGGAGCAGATCGGTGAGGCAATTCAGGCTGCCGACCGTTTTATCCGATTGGAGCACTTTGGCGAAGCGGCGGAAGCAAAGCTGCCCCCGAATGCCTGCTATGTGGTGGCAACCTACAGCCACGCCACCGACGGAGAAGCGCTGGGCGGTGTGCTGCGCCATACCGATGCAGCTTATATCGGCATGATTGGCAGTCGACGCAAGATCGAAGCGATTTACGGCAGGCTGGTAGAGGAAGGATTTAAGCCGGAGCAGCTTGCTGCCGTTCATGCACCCATCGGACTTGCCATCGGCGGAGAGATGCCGGAGGAGATCGCAGTCTCCATTTTGGCGGAAATACTGATGACCCGCTACGGCAGAACCAAGGCGGAGCTATAAATACGAAAAACACAGGCGATCCGTTCCTGCAAAAGGGCGGGTCGCTTTTTCATTTGACTACTGCCACCCAAGCAGATGTGCAGCGGCATTGACCAGCATACAAAAGAATGCCCCGCACAGGGTGGGCAGCACTGCCGCCAGCACCGTCCATTTTGTGCTGCCGGTTTCTTTCTTTATGGTCATCAGGGTGGTAGCGCAGGGAAAGTGCATCAGCATAAACAGCATGACACACAGCGCAGTTACCGGCGTCCAACCGTTTTGCAGAAAAACCGTTTGCATTGCCGTAAGGCTTTCCGGCTGCTGCAGGACACCCTGCGAAAGATATGCCATCAGCATAATGGGTACAACGATCTCATTGGCGGGAAGCCCCAGAATAAACGCAAGCAAAATGACGCCGTCCATGCCCATCAGACGCCCTGCAGGATCTAAAGCACCGGAAAGGAAAGATAGGAGTGTACCGCTCCCGACGGTGATATTTGCCAGCAGCCACAAAAGCAACCCGGCGGGTGCCGCTGCCGTGACCGCTCGCCCCAGAACGAAAAGGGTACGGTCAAACACCGAGCGCACAAGCACCTGCCCCCATTGCGGCCTGCGGTAGGGCGGCAGTTCCAGCGCAAAGGAGGACGGAACCCCCCGCAGCACCGTGCGGGAGAGCAGCCGTGTGACCCCGAAGGTGACAAGAAGCCCCAACAGAATGAGTGCCGTAAGTCCAAGGGCGGAAAGCAGCGAGCTGCCGTATCTGCCGGCAGTCCCTACAAAAAAGAGAAGGATCAGATTGACCAGTGTTGGAAAGCGACCGTTGCAGGGAACAAAGCTGTTGGTGAGGATCGCCAGCAGCCGTTCCCGCGGGGAATGGATAATGCGGCAGCCCACGACACCGGCGGCATTGCAGCCAAAGCCCATGCAAATGGTGAGCGCCTGCTTACCGCACGCACCGCAGCGCTTGAAAGCGTGATCCAGATTGTAGGCGATGCGCGGCAGATAGCCGATGTCCTCCAGCAGAGTGAATAAGGGAAAAAAGATAGCCATGGGCGGCAGCATGACCGAGACCACCCAAGCCGCCACCCGATAGACGCCCAACACCAATGCGTCGTGCAGCCACAGGGGAATGCCCAGACCCAGCAGGACGGCACTCAACAGATCCTGCAGACGGAATAGCCCAGCCCCCAAAAGCGCCGAGGGCAGATTTGCCCCGCTGATGGTGAGCCAGAAGATGCCCGCCAGCAAAAGCAGCATGACCGGATATCCCCATCGTTTTCCGGTGAGAAGCCGATCCCATTTGCGATCGACGGCGGAGTAGCTTTTTTCTTCACCGGTTACGACTGCTTTTGCCAGACGGGAGGCGGTTGCGGCAACGGCAGTTACAATTTGATCCCGCAGGGTATCCGGTGTGACGGCGTGCCGCTCCAGAATTGACCTTGCCTCCTGCAGGGCAAGGAACAGACCGGCGTTTTGCAGGAAGTCTGCTCCCAAGTGCCGACCGAGCGCCTCGGGCAGGGATGGATCGTCCTCCAAAAGGCGAAGCGCCAGCCAACGGGGACTGAAGCCCTGACAGTCCATTCGCCGCAGAGTGCGGCACAGCGGCAGCAGCGCCTCCTCCACCGCTGCCGGATAACGAACGGCAAGGGGAGCTTTGCCGCATCGGGGGGAGACTGTCGACGACGCCAACAGCCGGAGGAGGGCGGCGGCAGCGCCCTTCTGCCGTGCGGTGCAGCCGATGACCGGTACCCCCAGCAATGCCTCCAACTGTAAAAGATCCAGATGCAGGCCGCGTTTTTTGGCTTCGTCCATCAGGTTGACGCATACCACTGCCTGCGGTGTGATTTCTAAAACCTGCAGAACAAGATTGAGATTTCTCTCCAGACAGGTGGCATCGCACACCACGCAAACGGCATCGGGTTTGCCAAAGCAGATATAATCCCGCGCCACCTCCTCCTCGACAGAGTGCGCCCTCAGAGAATAGGTGCCGGGCAGATCAATCAGGCGGCAGGTCTTACCGCAGCAGGTGCAATATCCCTCAGCGGTAGCAACGGTTTTGCCCGTCCAGTTGCCGGTGTGCTGATTCATTCCGGTCAGCGCATTAAAAAGGGTGCTTTTGCCCACATTGGGGTTGCCTGCCATGGCAACGGTTATCTGCCCTTCATTGGCGGAAAAGCGATGCTTTTGCCGGAGCGTTCTTGCTCCGGTGCTGCTGCCGGTCAGCCCCATTTACTCCACCTCCCGCAGAACCCAGACATTGTGGGCGTCCTCGCGGCGCAGCGCAATGGCAACGCCTCTGATGAGATATGCTCCGGGGTCGCCGGCAGGGCTGTGCCCCACGCATTCCACCGGCGTTCCCGGCACCAACCCCAGATCCAGCAGGCGGCGGCGCATTTCGCCGGTCGTCAGCAGCTCCCGTACGGTAACGGTATCGCCCGTAGCAGTATCATCAAGATGAAAAATATCCATGTCGCTCATAACCTTTCCGGAAGCCGGACGATCAAAGGAGAGGCTCCCAACCCATGCTATTCACCAATAAGAGAAAATGAAACCGGAAAAGAAAAAAGAAAGCGAATGCTTGACAAACAAGAGACCGCCGAGTATAATAACAGACGATATATAACTTAAGCTATAAAAGGAGTCAATATGCCGCCTAAAGTAAAAATCACAAAAGAGGAGATTACTGCCGCTGCGCTGGAGCTGCTGCGCCAAAGGGGAATGGAAGCGATAAACGCCCGCGCAGTGGCAAAAGAACTGGGCTGCTCGACCCAGCCTATTTTCAGCAATTACAGCACCATGACGGAGCTTTTTGCCGATGTGCTTGCCGCTGCCTATACCGAATACAGTCAATGGACCGGACAGCAGATGAAGATGGGCAGGTATCCGCCCTATAAGGCCTCCGGCATGGCGTATATCTCCTTTGCCCGGCAGCAGCCGGAGCTGTTCCGGGTGCTGTTTATGCGGGACAGGAGAGAGGAAACACCGCAGGCAGAGGACGAATTTACCCGCAGCATTATTGCCGTGCTGATGGAAAAGAGCGGGCTGAACGAGCAGGACGCCCGTATGCTGCATTTGGAAATGTGGATCTTTGTACACGGGGTTGCCAGTATGCTGGTTACCGGATACCTTGATCTGGACGAGGAGATTGTCAGTAAAATGCTGACCGAGCAGTATTATGGATTGCTGCAGCGCAAAAAGGAGAATGCAAAATGAGTGAAATGGTACTGGAGGTGCGGGGCTTGCGCAAGCAGTATCCCACCTTTACCTTAGATGATGTTGCTTTTTCGCTGGAGGCGGGACGCATCATGGGATTTATCGGACGCAACGGCGCCGGTAAGACCACAACCCTGAAATCCATTTTGGGGCTTGTTCGCCCCGATGCCGGTGAGATCCGCTGCTTTGGGCTGCCCTTTGCCGAAAACGAGCAGCGCATCAAGGAACAGATCGGTTATGCGGCAGGCGGGATCAGCTATTACCCGCACCGTCGAGTACAGGAGATCGCCGAGATGACGGCGGCGTTTTATCCCCGTTGGGACTGGGAAGCCTACCGACGCTATCTGGAGCGTTTTTCGCTGGAGGAAAATAAACAGTTCCGTGAGCTTTCCGAGGGAATGAAGGTTAAATTCCATTTGGCTCTGGCACTTTCGCACCATGCACGTCTGCTGCTTTTGGACGAGCCGACCAGCGGTCTGGATCCTGTTTCACGCGAGGAGCTTTTGGAGATTTTTCTGGAGCTGGCAGAGGAGGGGGTAGCGATCCTTTTTTCCACCCATATCATCTCCGACTTGGAAAAGTGCGCCGATGATATTACCTATATCCAAAAGGGAAAAATCCTGGCAAACAAGCCGCTTGAGGAGTTCCGGCAGGATTACCGCTTAGTCCCTCAACAAGAAAGGCTGACTGCGGAACAGAGCAGAGCGGTGCTGGGACGCTCCCGTGGAAAGAAGGGGGATACCCTGCTTATCAAGGCAGCTGACGCACCGCTGTTCGGGAGGCATGAAATCGTCAGCCCCACGTTGGATGAAATCATGGTGCATTTGGAAAAGGAGGGAGAGGCATGAAACTGACCATCGGACATCTGTACCCCGACCTGCTGAACCTGTACGGCGACGGCGGTAACGTGCGCGTGCTGCAGCAGCGCCTGGCATGGCGCGGCATCCCCGTGGAGATTCGTCGCGTGAACCACGGCGACGCCATCGACCTTTCCGGCGTCGACCTGATCATGATGGGCGGCAGCCCCGACCGCGAGCAGAAGCTGGCCAGTGCCGACATCGTGGCCATGCGCGACCAGCTTGACGCATACGTGCAGGACATGGGCCCGCTGCTTGCCATTTGCGGCAGCTACCAGATGCTGGGCCGCGAG
>USBC01000126.1 GCA_900552845.1 uncultured Oscillospiraceae bacterium
CTTCTCCTGTTCTGCGAACACCTTCTTATATAAAGCGGTGTTCAGTTCTTCGTTTGTCATTTTGCTTCCTCCTTCATTTATGTTTTTGGGATAACACGCTCTATAGAAACAGCCGCCTGATTTCTCTTGGAAACCAAGCGGCTGTGTATAGAATACTTATTTTTGGAACGAAATCAGATCATCCACACGGGGACAATGTATGTGTTGCTGTCGATTGCGCTCAATGTCTCCCGAAGGCAGATGATCGCGCCTGTCCCTCTCGGCACGGAGGCCTTGTCGAGCAGCTTGAAAGCGCCCGTAATTTGTGTGGGCGGGTTGATACTTTTTTTGATCTCGATGGGGTGCAGCTGACCGTCGCTCTCCATAATCAAGTCGATCTCATTGCTGTTCTTGTCCCGGTAATAATGCAGCAGGCAGTCCTGTGCACTGTTGCTGTAGGTCTTGATGATTTCCGACACAACATAGTTTTCTAAGATGGCTCCGTTGATTGCGCCGTTCATCAGAATTTTGGGGCTTGAGTACCGGGTCAGATAGGAGACCAGCCCTGTATCGAAGAAATACATCTTCGGCGTTTTGATCGTCCGCTTCAGAAGATTGTTGGAGTAGGGGTGCAGGAAGAACACGATTCCCGATTTTTCAAGCTCCTTCATCCAGCGCTTTGCGGTATCATCACTGACCCCCACATCCCCGGCAATGTCGTGCAGGTTCAGCATCTGACCGCTTCTGCAGGCGGCAGCACGAATAAAGTCCGCAAACATCACCTTATCCACACCGGGAATATCGGTGGACACATCCCGGTCGATATAGGTCTGAATATAGCTGCTGTAAAAGACATCACGGTCTTTATACTTGCCGCTTCTGTGACCGGGAAGCGCACCGTCCCAAATCCTTTGGTAGATCTCGTTCGGCGTGGCGGGGGAAAGCAAATCCTTGCGCTTCTGCAATTCGTCAAGCTCCAGTGAAAAGGGTGAAACATTCACTGCACCGTATAGCTCCGACTGTGACAATGCAGACATATGAAGAATAGCGGTTCTTCCGGCCAAGGATTCCTGTGCCAGCTCCATCAGGCGATACGCCTGAGAACCGGTCAGCCAATAGGAGCCGGGTGCAGCACCGTTATCCACAGCGATCTTGATATATGAAAACAGCTCCGGTGCATACTGAACCTCATCGATGAGAACCGGCGCGGGATGCAGCTTCAAAAACATTGCAGGATCGGTTTTGGCAAGCCTGCGTTCCTCCAAATCGTCCAGCGAAACCTCGGCTCGCGCCGTCCCCTCCATCAGATGCCGCAGCATGGTGGATTTTCCCACCTGACGCGGGCCGGTCAGCAGCACACAAGCATACTCCGCATTGATTGCAATAAATTTCTTTTCAAGCTGTCTTTCAATATACATTGCTCCGCCTCCTTTGGGCTAAAATACGATGCACCTGTATTATAGCCTAAAAGAGAGGAAAAATCAACAGTTTTTAGGCTAAAATACGATGCACATGTATTTTAGCCTACACAGGCAGTAATTATGCGTGTCTGCACAGGCTTTCACCATTCATGCAAAAGTCGCCCGATTTCAAATCAGGCGACTAAGCAGATGGTACTTGTCATTCTCCCCATCAAAGAGTGTCGGGATTTTCTTCATGATCGTCCACCTCATCACCTTGATAATCAACTCGCTCACATCCTCTGTTGGCTTTCCGGCAGAAAGAAGCTTGTTGCGAAAAGCGAAAAGCACTTCCCGCATCAGCCGCACCTCGTTAGGGGACAGCTCAACCATTCGTTTCTCTGCTTTGCGGCGGAACAGCAGAGGCTCATCATGGCAAATGTGCAAATGAAAATCTTCCGAAAAGCGAATACGGCAGCTTATTGAAAGGCTGCCGTAAATAGGCAAACTGGAATTTGCAAATCTCATTTTGCATTTCTATATGAAATCATAATATGACTTGGTGCAAATAATACTGATGCTATAATCAATAGCACTGACCTACTCATAATCCCACTAAAAAGAAACAAAATTGAAGGAATAATAGAGAGCGCTAATGCTCTGAAAACACTACTTTTCTTAAAACAAATAATCCAAATTGCGCAGTAAAGCATTGCCAATATGGCATCTACAATAAGGTACAGTGCAAATGTCTCGTCAGACCACCACCCGAACCAAGTTCCCGGAATATTGATTATCATGAATCCGAAACAACCAAATCTACCTACTTGTTCTATGCACTCAACATATTTATTGTTCCACTTATTATTAAAACCATCTTTGCACTTAATCGCAAATACAACATTGGGTATCATAATGACTACAAGAAAAATCAGCCCAAAAACATTAAACCATTCCATATTGTCCACCTCCACAAATCCCGATTTGTCAGCCTCATTATATCACGCGCTCGGCGCATTTTCCAGCTTGCGCAGCAGCGGCAAAGCAGATGTCCCTGCCGCTGTGGTTTTTCTTTTTAGCGTTCTCTGTCTCTGTCCACGAACGCTTTTTGCAGTTCCTCCCTGTCGATTTTTGCTCTCTGTTGCCTTGTCAAGCCCCAACGGGTATGTTACAATGAATTTGCCGGAGCTATTTTCTGCTCTTTTATTTTTTCGATAATTTCTTATAAGGAGGCAGTATACCCATGGCAGCACCTCTTGCGGATCGTATCCGTCCGCAGACTCTTGATGAAATGGTTGGGCAGAAGCATTTGCTGGGGCAGAATGGTCTGCTGCGCCGTATTGCAGAAAGCGGCAGCCTGCCCAATCTGATCTTCTATGGTCCTTCCGGTGTGGGAAAAACCACAGCCGCCCGTATCATTGCGGCAGGGGCAGGTAAAAAGCTGTACCGTCTTAACGGTACCACAGCCTCCACCGGCGATATTAAAGCGCTTATTGCCGATTTAGGCGGCTTTGATGCCATGGGCGGCGTGGTGCTTTATCTTGATGAGATCCAATACCTCAATAAAAAGCAGCAGCAAACTCTGCTGGAGTATATAGAAGACGGCTCCATTACCCTCATTGCCTCCACTACCGAAAACCCTTATTTCTATGTCTACGGCGCCGTTCTCAGCCGCTGCACAGTGTTTGAATTTAAGCCCGTGGAGGCTGCAGAGGTGGAGCGATATCTGCATATAGCACTGGAAAAGCTGCAGCAGCAGTCCCCCGATTTAACTGCGGAGGAGGACGCCTTGGCACATATCGCCGCCTGCTGCGGAGGCGATGTCAGAAAAGCCGCCAATGCGTTGGAAATTTGCGCTTTGGGTGCTATGGCTACAACCGGCAAGCCGGTCATTACGCTGGCAGATGCCACACAAGCAGCCCAGCGCAGCGCTATGCGATACGACCGCGAAGGCGATCAGCACTACGATCTGCTTTCTGCTTTACAAAAATCCATTCGCGGCTCTGACCCCGATGCTGCTGTCCACTATCTCGGGCGGCTGCTTGAAGCCGGCGATCTGCTGTCTCCCTGCCGCCGTCTGCTGGTTATTGCTTGTGAGGATATCGGATTGGCGTATCCGCAAGCCATTGCCATTGTTAAGGCATGCGTAGATGCCGCCGTGCAGCTCGGTCTTCCCGAAGCACGGATCCCGCTGGCGGAAGCCGCCGTTCTGCTTGCCACCGCCCCCAAATCCAATACCTCCTATATTGCAATCAACACTGCCCTGTCGGATATTCAAAAGGGAAAGGGGAAAGGCTTCCCCCGCTGCCTGCAGAATGTCCACTACGACAGCGCCGAGGTCACGCAAAAGGGGCAGCATTACCTCTACCCGCACGATTTCCCTAACCGCTGGGTGGCACAGCAATACCTGCCCGACGATCTGGTGGGGACAACCTATTACCATTACGGCGAAAATAAAACCGAGCAAGCCGCCCGCGCCTACTGGGAAAACTGTAAAAAGAAGAAATGACCATTGGCTTTGTCGGGCTCATCGTGCCGTGTCTCGACGATTTTCTTCATGATCTTCCTTATTAAATTTTGCATTACGCACCGGATTTTTATCCTGAAGCCAAGAAAAAGCCGCCGAGAGGCGGCTTTTTCTTGGTCATAGGGCTTCCTACCACTATTCTAAGAAGGATTGATAAGGTCAGACATTGGATAAAGGTAAAGGTAGAGAGAGAAAAAAGCGAATGGAGCAGGAAGCCCTTGGCACACAAATTGATTACAACACCACCCTCAACACAAAGCGGTCATCGGCAATCGAGAATTGACAGTTACCATGCAGCTTTTCCGCCACATAGCGGATACTCTGCGTGCCGATCCCGTGTCCCTCTTCCTTGGAGACCGGCATGCCGTCCTGCAATTCCGGTATCTCGGCATAGGTGTTTTTCAGGGAGATGAGCAGCTTGTTTTCCTTCATGCGTAGGTCAAGATCTATCATTCTCTGCGCCGAAGGCAGCGGTTTTACCGCCTTGACGGCGTTTTCCATGGCATTGGAAAGGATTTCCGTCAGATCCACCTCGGAGTAAGGGAGATGCTCCGGAACCTGGATCGAATATTTGAATGCAATTGCATTCATTTTGATCTTTTCCTCATAGGAGGAAAGAATCAAATTGATGATTTCGTTTTTGCAGTAGCGCCGGGTGGCAGTCTTTTCCGTGGCGGAAATGACTTCATGGATCAGCTTCTGCGCCTTTTCGATCTCGCCGTTTCCTATATAAGAGGAAATATTATTGAGGAAGTGGCGCATATCGTGCCGCAGAATGGAAACTGCATATTCACTGCGCTTGATGGCTTCTATCTCCTTTTCCGATTGAGCACGCTTCATTTCCATTAACTGATTGCGCTGTTCTGTCTCCCGTTTTTCCTCATACTGCTTAAAGTACATGGAAAGGAAAAGGATATAGGTAATGCACAGCACAAAGCCGAGAAACTCCGCCACGACCTCCCTGCCGGAATACAGTAGGTTGGTGTACACACCGGTCATATAATCAAACACATAATAGACCAGCGGCATCAGCCCCAGTATGACAAGAGAGCGGGTCGGCTTCTGCAAAAGCTGGGCAGTCGCCTCCGAAACATACAGCAGCAGCACCGTAAATACGCTTACTGTAGTCGCAATGCGTACTACATAATAAACCCACATCTCCGGCATAAGGCTGTAAGCCAAAAGCCCTACCCACTTGCTTACCTGACAGCACAGATAGGCAGTAATAACCGAAAGCACCGAAAGCATCGGCTTGTATTTATAGTGTATGGTCAAAAACAGCACCAGCGGCAGATGAATCATCAACGGATAAATCTTCTCGGTACCGCTCTCTCCCCACAGCAGAAAGGAGGCAACATAAAGGATCCCCACGGCAAAAGTAAAGCCCAGCAGAGTAAGCACATTGCGCCGGTTCATGCGCACACCGAGCAGCGCTGCCGAAATATATACGCCGAACAGCAGGGTGGTGGCATTATGCAGCATCGCCAGTGTGCTTTCCAGCATGCTCATCTACCCCCTTTCCTTTTATGCGTCTTCACCGAACATCT